>JAGLHR010000009.1 GCA_023143415.1 Thiomargarita sp.
TTAGTGAATAGCCCGCCGTGCCGTCGCCCGTCGCGGCAGGTCGTTGGTCCGTCGAGGCCGCCAAAGGCGGCGACCATTCACCATTCACCATTCACTATTCACCATTCACCATTCACCATTCACCATTCACCATTAAAACCATGAGCATTAAATCCGATAAATGGATCCGCCGCATGGCGAAATCCCACAATATCATCGAACCCTTTGAACCTGAGCAAGTTAAGGAAAACGCGACAGGGCGCGTGATTTCTTATGGCACATCTAGCTATGGTTATGATGTGCGAGTTGCTAACGAATTTAAACTTTTCACAAACATCAACGCGACGATTGTCGATCCTAAAAACTTTGATCCTAAAAGTTTTGTTGATATCGAATCGGATGAGTGTATTATCCCTCCCAATTCATTTGCCCTCGCGCGTACTATTGAATATTTTCGCATTCCACGCGAGATTTTAGCAATCGTTTCAGGAAAAAGTACTTATGCTAGAATGGGCATTGTCGTTAGCAATACTGTTATTGAACCAGAGTGGGAAGGGCATATTACCTTAGAATTTTCCAATACCACCCCTTTACCTGCTAAAATATATGCCAACGAAGGCGTTGCCCAAGTTTTGTTTTTTGAAGCCAACGAAATCTGTGAAACTTCTTACAAAGATCGCAATGGAAAATATCAAGGGCAAACAGGGGTTACATTACCTAAAGCATAATTACTGAATAGGAAAAAAAAGATGAAACGCCTTTTACGCATCACGCTATTGGGTACGTTGATCACTTTTTGTTTACAATATCCCGTCATTGCCGCTGAAATGTCGCAAAAAGTGCCATTAGAGTTAGAAAAACCTTCTTATGTCGCACCCTGGAAACGCTATAATAAAAATGAACTCCGTCCTTGGCCTCAAACAGATTGGAAAGGGTTTAGCAACTTTAGGCATGAAGTCCGTACTCCCATTTCAAGCTACCAAGAGATTGAGACACCCATCAAAGGTGATCCCGAAAATGGCAAAAAACTGGTTGCTGACCGTAAACGGGGCGGCGGTTGTATCGCTTGTCATATCCTGCCTGACCTCCCCATGCCTGGGAGTGTTGGTCCAGACTTTTCTACTATCGGTGCATGGAAACGCCCTGACGCTTATTTGTTTAATTATATTTATGATGCACGTCAGTTTAATCCCAATACAAACATGCCACCTTGGGGAGCGCACAAGATTCTGAGTAAAGATGAAATCAAGGATATTGTCGCTTATCTACAAACCTTGACTCAAAAGGTTGATTTTAAAACGCCTACTGATGATCCAAAGAAACGTCCTGTACCTGTTGAAACTCGTGATAATTTGGACGAGTTTGAGAATCCTGCCATGTTTAGCGTAGAACTTGGGGAACAACTTTTTGAAACCCCAGGTTCGACAGGCAAATCTTGTCAATCTTGCCACGCGCCAAAAGCATTCACAACTTGGGCAGCCACTATGCCCAAATTTGAAACTCGTTTAAATAAAATCATTGGCATAGAAGAGTTTGTCACTCGTCATGCACGAGCCACCACTGGGGCTGAATATCTGGCACAATCGGAAGAAAATTTAGCATTAGCGATTTATCTCAAATATCTGGCAAATGGACAAGCGATTGCCATTGATCAAAGCGATGCCAACACGCAAGCGGCTATTAAACGGGGTAAAACTTTAATGGAATGCCGAATTGGACAATTAAATCGGGCTTGTGTGAATTGTCATCAGGAAAACGCTGAAAAATGGATACGGGGTCAATATCTTATTCACCGTGAAGGGATGTATGATCATTTTCCAACTTATCGCACCAGTCGCGGTGCAATTTGGGATATTCGTAAACGTATTCAATGGTGCGGCGTGTCAATCCGTGCCAATGAATTACCACCCGATGCCCCAGAATATGGGGATATAGAAATTTATTTAGCGACACTGAATAATGGTCGTATTTTAAATGTACCGGGACTTGGGCATTAAATATATAAATGTTCAGAAAAATAAATTTGTTATAAACCAAGTTTCTTGAAGAAACTTGGTTTCTTTTCTGTGATCGAGGCTTACAGTTTTTCTTCAAAAAACTCTTAGCCTCGATCATTATTTATTTGAAAAAAAATGAAAGACGAATCACTTCATAAATACAAATTCGCAGTGGACGTTCATTACAATGATAATGGAACCGCTAACGTATCGTCTATTGGATTTAAAGAATGGAACGCGAGCGATTACAAATACGCTTCTACTAAAATCGTAGAAAACATAAAACCTTATGAATCCGGTCAATTTTATAAGCGAGAACTCCCCTGCATAATATCAATTTTAGGAGAATTCAATCTGGATTTAGTAGAATACATTATTATAGATGGATATGTCTGGCTTGGTACAGTAGATAAACCGGGCTTAGGCACATATCTTTATCATGCTTTCAACCAGAAAATTCCTATTATTGGCGTTGCAAAATCCAAATATGATCATACGCCACAAGATTGCGCGATATATAGAGGAAAAAGCAAGCATCCTCTATACATAACCTCTATAGGTGTTTCTCTTGAAGAAGCTAAAAACTTTATTCAAAAAATGCACGGCGATAATAGAATACCGACTCTTTTAAAAAAAGTTGATCAGATCGCACGAGGAATAATTGCCTAACCAAGCGAGCAAGCAGGTAGAGCGGTAGCACTTCGTTCTGCCCCCTACGCTTGCTCAAGAGTACAAAGCATTATAATAGGTGTATTAATGAAAAACGACATCAGATGGATACAACGTTTTTCTAATTATAAGAAAGCATTAGTTCAATTAGAAAATGCGGTGAAAATCACTAAAGAACGAGAATTATCTGATTTAGAAAAACAGGGAATTATACAAACCTTTGAATATACTCATGAATTAGCGTTGAATACCTTAAAAGATTATTTAGAATATCAAGGTAATAATAGTATTAAAGGTTCAAGAGATGCAACCAGAGAAGCTTTTAAGGTTGCACTCATTTCTGATGGTGAAATTTGGATGGATATGATCAAAAGTCGAAACAAATCTTCCCATACTTATAATGAAGAAATGGCAGATGATATAGTCACAGCGGTTATAAATAGTTATTATCCCTTATTTATTGAATTACAGACAGGAATGGAAGCCTTAGTCAAAAAAGAAATAGATGAAAATGAAATATGGATTGAAAGAACAAACAATAAATAAAATCCTTAAAGTTTTTCAGTCTTTTCCAGAGATAGAAGAAGCTATATTATATGGCTCGCGGGCAAAAGGTTATTTTAAGCCAGGCTCTGATATTGATTTAACCATTAAGGGTAAAAATTTGAATTTGCAACTCATTAATAAAATTGATCTTAAACTTGATGATTTACTATTACCCTATACATTTGATCTTTCTATATATAATCAAATCGACAATTCGGACTTACTTGAACATATTAAACGAGTTGGAAAAGACTTTTATAGCAATGGTTCATGAACCTATTCCACTATTCGTTTTTGAGCTTAGAAATC
>JAGLHR010000090.1 GCA_023143415.1 Thiomargarita sp.
AACCATAAAGGATTGCCCCTACAATGTTCTTATGAAGACTGACGAAAATATTCATCGGGCAATCCCTTGTGGTTGCCCTGATTATGTAGGGGCAATCCCTTGTGGTTGCCCTGATTATGTAGGGGCAATCCTTTATGGTTGCCCTGAATGCTTTCAGCCTTGAAATTGATTTCAAGGCTGAGTAGTTACGAAAAACTTAAACCTCGAAATTAAAAATCTTGTCTTCAACCTTGGTTAGAAGATTAAAAACTTGAGCATCAAGTAAAATACTTTTGTCTTCCGACTTTAATTCCCTTTCTCATCCAAAAAACATTCTACATTATGAGCAGTTGCGCTGTACAACTGAATAAGTGGTTTGAAACGCCATTGGGGCAACGTTTGTTAAGCGAAGAAAAATATTGCTTGCAAAATACTTTACCCCGTTTATTTGGCTATCATTTATTGCAAATTGGTAACGTAGGATACGGCTGTTTGTTGGAAAGTAGTCGTGTCAGGCATTGCTGCGTGTTAAGTAGAATGGCTAATACGATTTGTTCACCCTATTCCAGTATTCATGCTGTAGCAGATGCTTTGCCTATTGCCAGCGATAATATTGATGTTGTCGTCTTGCCACATCTTTTAGAATTTGAAAAAGAACCACATCAAATATTGCGTGAAGTGGAACGAATCTTAATTCCTGAAGGTTATTTGGTGATATTGGGATTTAATCCGATGAGTTTATGGGGCATCTGGCGTTGGATGCAACGCGATGTCATACCGTGGAATGGACGATTTTTATCTTTATTACGTCTGAAAGATTGGCTCGCACTACTCGGTTTTGATGTGAAAGAACAACGTACTTTCTTTTTTGGTTTGCCTTTTCAAAATTTTAAGAATGACACAACGTTTTTAGAGAAAATCGGCTCGCGTTGGACTTCTAATTTTGGTTCTGTCTATCTGATAGTGGCACAAAAACGTGTGACAACCTTAACCCCTATCAGACAAAAATGGCTTACTCAACCCACTTTAGTAATAGAGGCAACCGGTACATTAAGAGCAACTGATGAATATGATCACTCTTGTTAAAGCGTTCACTGACGGTGCCTGTCGTGGCAATCCGGGTACTGGCGGTTGGGGCGTGTTATTGCGCTATGAAGATAAAGAGGAACGGCTTTATGGCGGCGAGAAAAATACCACTAATAATCGTATGGAATTATTAGCAGCTATCATGGCTTTGGAAACTTTAACAGCGCCCTGCCACGTTTGTTTAACCACTGATTCTGAATATGTCAAGAAGGGCATCACGGAATGGATAGATAATTGGATTAAGCGTAATTGGAAAAAGGCGAATAGAGAACCGGTGAAAAATGTTGATTTGTGGCAACGCTTACATAGTGCGACTCAATGCCATCAAATTGATTGGCAATGGGTCAAGGGCCATAGTGGACATGCTGAAAATGAGATTGCCGATAGTTTAGCCAATCAAGGCGTTGATTCTGCAAGCGAAGGTTAAAGATGCGTCAAATCGTATTAGATACTGAAACCACTGGCCTTAATCCCGCTAAGGGCCACCGCATTATTGAAATCGGTTGTATAGAAATTTCAAATCGACGACTGACCGAGAAACGTTTCCATTACTATTTGCAACCTGATCGCAAAATTGACGCAGAAGCAAGCGCAGTCCACGGTATTAAAGATCAATTTCTTCAAGATAAACCGCGTTTTGCTGACATCGTGAATGAGTTTATGGACTTTATCAGGGACGCTGAACTGATTATCCATAATGCTAATTTTGATGTCGGGTTTATTAACCATGAATTGAAATTACTCCGTCAAAACTTTAAACCGCTGGTTCACTATTGTAAAATTACAGATAGCCTTGCTTTAGCGAGAAAACGTCACCCCGGTCAAAAAAACAATCTGGATGCCTTATGTAAACGCTATAATGTTAATAATTCCAACCGTCAATTGCATGGTGCTTTGCTGGATTCTGAAATTCTCGCGGAAGTCTATTTGGCAATGACGGGTGGACAAGTCAGTTTATTGGTTCAAGAGAATAAAGCTCAATCCAATGGAGAAACTGTCATCAAACGCATCTCAGATAAAAGAGCGGCTTTGACGGTGATTGCGCCCACAGTTGAGGAGTTGCAAGCACATGAAGAACGTTTAGCGGCAATTGATAAAGCGAGTGGTGGCAAATGTTTGTGGTTAATGGTGAATGGTTAATGGTTTCGAGGCTAAAGTTTTTTTAAAGAAAAACTTTAGCCTCGAATGGTGAATGGTGAATGATTTAACTTCAATGGTTCGGACAGCTAATGTAGGGTGGGCAAAGTTTTTTCTTGCCCACCGCTAATCAAAAAACGCTTAAACCTCAAAGCGTTAGTGAATGACATCAAGCGTTATTTTCTCGTTCCCAGAAAAAAAAACCTCTGAGGTTTTTAAAACCTCAGAGGTTTCAATTCAACGAAAACGTTGGGAACGAGAAATTCGATTACCCATCCATTCGTTGTACTCATTTTACAATATCAGGAGTTCCTTATGATATACGATAGCACTAATTTGACTCAGGCGAGTGTCAATCTGGCTAAACTTTGTGATCAAGTCGTTGATGATCGGGATGTGGTTATTATTAATCGTCCTGACAGTGAAAATGTGGCCCTGATTGCAGCCGATGAATTAGAGAGTTTGATGGAAACGGCTATTGAGTTCGCCAAAAAATGCGATTCGTCTGCTAACGGCATTACAAGAATCTAATCAAAAAACGCTTAAACCTCAAAGCGTTAGTGAATTACATCAAGCGTTATTTTCTCGTTCCCACGCCAGCGCGTGTGAACCAGAAAAAAAACCTCTGAGGTTTTAAAAACCTCAGAGGTTTCAATTCAACGAAAACATTGGGAACGAGAACAAACTCGTTTGGAATGTTCGACGCAGAGCGTCGAGGAATACGTTCCCAAACAGAGTTTGGGAACGAGAAAAAATAGAATTAATGTTACGGTAAATTTACCCAGACTGAAATTCCACCGTCAGGGAAATTATTAAATATAAAAAATGGCTCTAATCCTTCCTCAATCAATCTATTCCATAAATTTTTTAGATCAGGATCGTGAATGCACTCGACACCGGCTTCAGATCGTGCCGAAATCCAATCGTTTTCTGTTGTAAGAATTTTTGAAACATTTACAGATTGAGAAGAAATAGCATGACCAAAAAAAGAAGCTATTTCATGTATCATTTCATATTTCTTGTGTCCTCTAGCTGCAGCTTCAAGTAAAATCGTTTCTAATTGTTCATCAACGATTTTTATTTTATTTTGAAACTTTAATTTTTCTTGTTCTAATCTTAATTTCTCTTCTTGCTTTCGTGCTTGTTCAAGAATTATTCTCGTCTTTTTCAGCTTTTCCTTTAATGACATTTTTTTACCTGCTTTAAAATATTCTCGTTTATTTACATGGAAGTCTAACACCCTATTCTCCCCCAAATATCGGGAATAAGGGTTAGTTAAAATCAACTTAATTCATTGGATGTTCTCCAATATCATCTGGATATTTATCAAGCATTTTATTTTTCCAAAATGCTAATTCAATTGCTCCCGTTGTTTTTCTATCTGTCCAATATTCTCCTCTTAATTCTTGTGTTTCATCATTAATTATGTTGAAAATAATCGTTCCAAAATGTTGAGTACTCCTATTTTCCACTATTTTTGTGGGAACGCTGGCATAAGAGTATACAAGTTGTAATAGTTGGTTATCAGCATCAATTCTGAAACTCCCTATAAAACTACGACTTTCCATTTCCTGTGTTCTCATTACACAACTTATCGAAAGGAAAGTTTGTTTAATGGTTAAAATGACAGGTATTGGGTTTAGTCGTTTATTCGTTTTTGGATCAACCCAAGTCGATCTTATGACTCCTTTCCAAGTTCCATTTAAATTGGGAAAAGGAACTAACCAACTATACAACAAATTCCATTTCCAAATAAAATTTGAAAATAAATAAACCAGTATTAGATCAATAGTCACAACTGTTGGAACAGGTTTGAGATAATTTAATCGCGTTTTTTCTACAATTGGAAATAGAAACAAGATGACTAAATATATCAATATGGAAAATCCAATTAAAATCCATATATAATGCTTTTCATTTAAGTGTTTCATTATTAAAATTCCAAATAATTCCCCATTTGAAATAAATATTCATTTACCATTTTTCTATTCCATTTTCTATCATGGAAAAGATATAATATCTCAGAAACTTCACGCCATTCTTCACAAGTTTCTACATTTTGTGTTTTATTGTAAAGATAAGAAATTGATTTTTCAATTCTTTCAATCCAAGTTCCATTATTGTTGTATATCTCATTAGGAACATTCCATAAAAGACATTCTAATAAAAAAGAAGAGATACCATTATTTATAGGTTCGCCCTCATCTATCATGTGATATCTTATCCGCTTAAAGATTCTAGCAAGCCTTTTAAACCTTCGTTGTGTCTCAGTATTTTTCCTCCTTCCATTTTCAATATGGATTTGGGGATAATTTATAATTGTTGAATCCCCACCTTGTGAAAAGAATTTAATTCCCTCTTTGAAGTTATCAGAAATTTTACTATTAGAATAATAATAATTTCTATATTGAAATGATGGAACCGCATCAGCATCAACTCTCTGAGAATTTGATTCTATTTTTATTGACTTATTTCCATTTTTTATACTATTTTCACCAAATTGACTAATTAAAGCGTTTATTACTTGTTTTCTGTAAGTGCTATAATCATACGTTCCTTCAGTAAAACCATAATCATCCCTTGTTAAATTCTCAGGATATTCAGCATAAAATGTATCTTTTAACATAATACAAACATCAACATCACTTTCTCTTCTCACATTGGTATTATTTGCATACGAACCTTGTACGAAGATTTCAATCTCTTTGTTTTTTAAATCATCACTGGCTCTAATAGCCTCTTTTATTGTTGTGATGGCATGAGAAATTCTAGTTTCTTCTGTTTCACTTGCTGGCCTTTTCCAACTATCAAACGTTTGTTCTGAAAATTTTGCCATTTATCCCTCATAATTGATTTACTAGGTTTTGTGTTTAAGCTAATAATAATTGGGTTCATCGTTAAAAATAAATATAATTTTTAATTAAATCAAATAGTTATAAATTTATGCCCTACTAAAATGACCAAAACTGATCATATCAGTAAGCGTAGGGTAGGTAGAAGTGAAACGGAAACCCACCATACCGTTGGAAAAT
>JAGLHR010000900.1 GCA_023143415.1 Thiomargarita sp.
TTAAAACCTGTCAGGTCTAGTTGTCGGTTGAATCAGACCTGCAAGGTTTCCAAAACCTGTCAGGTCTAGTCGGAGAGTTTATTTCATGCACGTTCCAACTCATTTGATTTTTCATTCTGAAAATTCTGTTCGAGGCTAAAGTTTTTTGTAACTACTCAGGGCAACCATAAAGGGGTGCAGCCTACATAATCAGGGCAACCATAAAGGATTGCCCCTACAACAATATTCTTATGTTGAGTGACGAAAATCTTCTTATGTCGTCGGGCAATCCCTTGTGGTTGCCCTGATTATGTCGTAGGGGCAATCCCTTGTGGTTGCCCTGATTATGTCGTCGGCTGCACACCCTTGTGGTTGCCCTGATTATGTTGTAGGGGCAATCCCTTGTGGTTGCCCTGAGTACAAAAACTTTCGCCTCGAATGCTTTCAGCCTTGAAATTGATTTCAAAGCTGTTACGAAAAATTTTAGCCTCGAATGGATTCCAAAATCACACACAAATTTTAACTCTTCATTCGCATTCCTAGAAACGACAGGTAACGAATATGCTCCCATTATTAAATTGGAATAATGCCTCCCATCAATTCAAAATCATTATTCAATTATTTCTTATAATCCTCACTTACAGTCTCCTATTTAGTAATAATGCCCTCGCAAGAAACAGTAATCACCTAGAAAAAATGGGCTTTTCCACAATGCCAGGCAATCGTGTTCAAATTCAGTTAGATTTTGCATCAGCAGCGATAACCTATAATAGCTTTTCGACGGATCAGCCCGCCCGTATTGTATTAGACTTCCATCGTACAAAAATCGGCTTGAGAAAAAAGTATCAAGCCATAGGTATTGCTGTAGTACAAGGGATGCAAGCGGTGGAAACCTATGATCGTACCCGTGTTGTTATCAAATTGGTACGCATGGTACCATTTAAGATCAAAATCGTTGGTAAGCAGGTATTAGTGTCGATAGATCATCAAGCTCCACAAACATCAACCACTTCTCTGACAGGGCAGTCTCTCGCATCACCTCAGTCGTTCGTGCAACCTACAGTGCCAGTACAATCAATGTACACAGCAGCGTCATCTGCGAAGAGCATACGAAATATAGACTTTCGCCGTACCCAAGACGGGGCAGGACATATCGCCATCACATTATCAAATACATCTATTATGGTAGATATGCACTCAGAAGGGCATGATATTGTATTGAACTTTTCTCAGACAAAATTACCCAAAAGATTAGATCGGCGATTAGACGTATTAGATTTTGGCACGCCCATTAGTTTTATAGATGCTTTCACGAGAGGTTCTGATGTCCGTATGAAAATCACCGTTCGAGGCGATTATGAACATCATGCTTATCAGACAGAAAAAACTTATGTAGTCGAAGTCAAAGAAAAAGTAAAAGTGAAAAGTAAAAGTGAAACGCTAAAGATTGAAGAACGTAAATATACAGGTCAATTAGTCTCTTTTGACTTTCAAAAGGTTGATGTACGTTCCATCTTGTCGTTACTGTTTGGATTGCCGGGCGTGAATCTTAATATGATTGCTGGGGATGAAGTCAAGGGTACCATCACCCTACGACTGAAAAACGTGCCTTGGGATCAAGCACTTGATATTATTCTTGAATCAAGAGGATTGGGCAAGCGAAAACTCGGCAATGTAATGATGATAGACTTAAAAAAGAACATTGACGAGCGTAAGCAACGTGAATTAGTCGCACGGAAAAAAATTAAAGAGCTTGAACCGCTTCGCACGGAATTTATCGTCATCAATTATGCGAAAGCAAAAGATATTGTCAGCCTTTTAAGAACTAAAGGCACTCATTCCTTTCTATCATCACGGGGGAATGTCTCTATGGATGAAAGAACGAACACCTTAATCATTCAAGATACCGCAGAAAGAATTGTAGAAATACGCGACTTAATTACCTCATTGGATGTTCCAATCAGCCAAGTTTTGATTGAATCAAAAATCGTGATTGCAACCAGTAACTTTAGTAAAGATTTGGGGGTAAAATTTGGCTACAGCGCCAATGAAGATGTTGGAGATGGCAATGGTGTTGTCTTTGGCGGAAAAGTGGGCGGGGACACGGATTTTTCTGGAGGAACAGGGTTCACAAGTGGGAATACAATGCCACTTGGTCAAGGTCAAGGTGAAAATTACATTGTGAGTCTTCCCATTAATGTGGCCAGCCCAGCGGCTGTTGGATTAGCTATTGGTAAAATTGGGAGTTACTTATTACAATTAGAATTATCTCTGATGCAATCAGAGGGTAGTGGTGAAGTGCTTTCCAGCCCACGAATTATTACAGGCAATCAACAAGAAGCCATTATTCTCCAAGGGACAGAAATACCCTATATGCAGCCTGCAGGTGTGGGAGGAGCTAGCACTTTAGTGTTTAAACAAGCAGTCTTGGAACTGAAAGTGACACCACAAATTACACCAGATGGTCGTGTTAGTTTAATGCTAGACGTGAAAAAAGATTCAAAAGATTCCGATGTTGGCGGTATTCCTAGTATTGCAACACGCAGGGTTTCAACCACTGTACTGGTTGATAATGGTGAAACTGTGGTACTCGGTGGTGTTTATGAGAGATCAACTAGCAATACGCTAGATAGAGTACCCTTTTTTGCAGACTTACCTTTTGTGGGTCATTTATTCAAACGCCGATCAAGTCGGGATCAAAAATCTGAACTTTTGATTTTTGTCACACCTAAGATTTTGAAAGATAAAAGCTGAATGGTGAATAATGCGAATGGAGTACAACGCTTCAGCTTTGGTTATTTTGGAGTACAACGCTTCAGCTTTGTATATTTTATGGTGAATAATGCGAATGGAGTACAACGCTTCAGCTTTGTATATTTTGGAGTACAACGCTTCAGCTTTGTATATTTTATGGTGAATAATGCGAATGGAGTACAACGCTTCAGCTTTGGTTATTTTGGAGTACAACGCTTTAGGAACGTGCATCATTTAGTCAACTTTAAAACCAGACCTGCCAGGTTAAAACAAAACCTGGCAGGTCAAGAGCAGCGTCCAAACTTGATTTTGACCTGGCAGGTTTTCTTTTGAACCTGCCAGGTCTGGTTTAGTTTTTGAGGTTTCAGTTTTTCGTAACAGTCTTAAAACGTTGTACTCCAAAATACGTCCAAAGCTAAAGCGTTGTACTCCAAAATACGTCCAAAGCTAAAGCGTTGTACTCCAAAATACGTCCAAAGCTAAAGCGTTGTACTCCAATAACAAAGCTAAAGCATTCACCATTCACCATTCATCATTCACCATTAAACATTATTCTTTTAATTCTATGCTAAAATAAACCCAACTTTTTTTGAAATTGGGATTTTTTCGTTTTGAAAATCTATATTATTTGAAAATCTATATTAATTGTTAATTATTAATTATTATTTGTTAAATAAAGGAAAGAAATTATGTTAAAACGTCTTTTCAGCAAAAGGCTGATACTTTTATTGATGTTCGCCCTGCTCAACGCTTGTGGCGGAAGCGACGAGCCAAGTGGCTTACTGGCAGATACAGGTGGAAATGTCGGTGGTGATCCGCCCCCTCAAGTAGATGAATTTACGGATATTTCCGTATCACTCTCTGCCCAACAAATTATTCCCAGTGGTGGCAAAACCACTATCAACCTGACAACTTATATTGCAGATACTGATAGAGAAGGGGAAATTGCCCCCAATGTCACACTTAAAATTACTGCCCACCCTCAAGGGGCGGCAAAATTGGAAAATGTGCCAAACGCGACTGACAGTTATGGAGATGCCAAATTTACCGTCAGTCACTCTGGAAGTGGTAATGTCTCAATTAATATCAGTGGCACAGGTCGTTTTAAAAAAGGATTTGATATTCCACTCTACTTTGGCGCAACGGCGACAGCTAATCTTGACAGAAGTGAAGTCCCTGCTGATGGTCAAACCTCTGCAAATCTCAAAGTGTTTGTCCGTGACTGGGCAGGTACCGCTATTCCCACTATTCCAGTCAACTTATCTTTCCCACTCCATTCTTTTGCAGTACCAACTATCACAAGTGGTAATACTGACGAAACAGGTCATTTTACAACTGGCATTACCAACACAGTTGCACAAGTCACCAAAGTCACGCCTATTGCAGGCGGGTTTCCAACAGGATCATTGACACTCACATTTGGAGCAAGTGCCGTCGTCACTGCACCAGAAATGATTGAATTAATTACCAAAAGCAACAATGTACTCGCTAATGGCACAACAACAGCGACATTAATTGTTATTGCCCGTGATGTCTCAGGAATGCCTGTACGCAATATACCTGTTAGTATTTCCAGCGACTCTGCAACAGCCCTTTTATCTATTGAAGGAAAAGAACCGAGTAGTTTGTTTATTAGCGGTGATACAGGTGAAAGTGGCAGTTTTGAATTGAATATCACCAACACTGTTGAAGGAGAAGTTAATATTGTTGCAACAACGACAAGCGGTGATGAGGATGAAAAGACTACCCAAACAACTGTTATCTTTACAAGTGGTGCCTCTGACAGTGTGGCTGTCGCGAAAATAGAACTTGATCAACCTTTAAACAATGGACAACTCGCCAATGGAACTGACAAAGTTTATTTGCGAGGACGAGTATTAGATAAAGATGAAAATCCGCTTTCAAATCAAAAAGTTAGCATTATAATCGGTGGCAGTTCGGCAGAGATTAGTGCAGAAATTATTGAAACGGATAACAGTGGACGTTTTTCTGTCACATTTACTGACGCATTTGTTGAACAATTTACAGCAAAAGCGGTGATTGGGGATATCAGCAGCAAAAGTGTGATCATCAAATTTATTGCGATACCAATAGAAGGAGAAGTTGAAGTTTCTGTTCAGTCGATTACTTTATTAGCTTCACCAAATCAGCAAATTGCGAATGGAGAAGAGCAAATCACGTTGACGGCTATTGTACGCGACATTAATGGTACTCCCGTATCAGGTGTGCCAGTGACGATAGGCTCAAACTCGGCGACTGCCATTTTTGATAAGGGCGCAGATGAAACAGGTGACGGGGGTACTGCCATTTTCAAAGTGCATTCTATGGTATCAGAGACATTTACTGTCACCGTGAATACACAGGGCAGGGCAGGAACGATTCGTGATTCAAAAACAGTGAGCTTTGTTACTGCAACCCTCGATATTGCTACGTTAGATGTAACCGTTGTCAATAATAACCAACCTGCAAATGGTGAAGAGGCTATTAAAATTGATGTGGTTGCCAGAGACAATCACGGTAGTGCGATAAGCGATGTACCCATTATGGTACAAATGTCAGCAGGCACAACGGCTTTTGCCAATCCCTCTCGTGAAAATACCGATTCCAATGGTTTTTTTACAACCAATATTACCTCCACTCAAGCTGGGGATATAACAGTGACTATTGCTGTTGAAGGTATTTCGAGTGTAAAACAATCAAAAGTGATTACATTCATCGCCAATTCAGTTATTGATACAGAAGTCACACCAAGCAGCGTTGATTTAAAAATACTCAACAATGGGCAGCCAGCCGATGGCGAATCTAAAATCACCTTAATAGCAACACCACGCGATGCCAGTGGCACACCACTTTTAGGTGTTGATATTGAATTCATTGCTGAATCAAATAATATTGAAACGATTCCCAGTGGTACAACAAATGCCCTTGGAGAATATCGTGTCATGGTGACAACTCAAGTTGCGGAAAAATTTAAAGTCACCCCAGTAGCAACAAAAGGGAGCACTATCATCACAGGTTCAGCCGTATTTCTGACTTTTATTCCTGTGGATAGTGGTACGATTGCTTTCCAAGTAATTAATAATAATCAACTTGCTAATGGTGAAGCTGCCATCACATTGCTCGTCATTTTCAAGAATGCCAGTGGTAATCCGATTCGAGATGCCGAAGTTAAGTTTATTGATGATTCTCCAACTGTAGAAATTAGCGGGGGTACAACCAATGCACTTGGCGAATTTCGTACAACGGTTAAAAGTACCGTACCCGAAAAGATAAATGTGACTCCAGTCGTTAAAGATATTGTTGGGGAACAAAAATCACTCATTTTCTATGCGGATACGGGTACGATTGATTTTCAAGTGATTAATAATAATCAAGCTGCTGATGGTGAATCTGCCATCACATTGGTTGTCACTTTCAAGGATGCCAGTGGCAATCCTATTCCCGATGCCGAAGTCAAATTCATTGATGATTCTCCAACTGTAGAAATTAGTGGTGGAACAACCAATGCGCTCGGCGAATTTCGTACAACAGTAAAAAGTACCGTACCTGAAAAGATTAATGTCACCCCAGTCGTTAAAGATATTCTTGGGGAACAAAATTCACTCACTTTCTATGCGGATACGGGTACGATTGATTTTCAAGTGATTAATAATAATCAAGCTGCTGATGGTGAATCTGCCATCACATTGGTTGTCACTTTCAAGGATGCCAGTGGCAATCCTATTCCCGATGCCGAAGTCAAATTCATTGATGATTCTCCAACTGTAGAAATTAGCGGTGGAACAACCAATGCGCTCGGCGAATTTCGTACAATAGTTAAAAGTACCGTACCTGAAAAGATTAATGTCACCCCAGTCGTTAAAGATATTCTTGGGGAACAAAAATCACTCACTTTCGTTCCAATGGGAACGGCAGTAAAGGACTTAACGGTGACTGTTGTCAACAATAATCTGCAAGCAACGGGGGCAGAAACAATTCAAATTGATACCGTTATCAGAGATAACAATGGACAACCTGTCAAGGATGCTCCCCTCATTGTGCAATTACCCGCGGGTTCTGCCGCTATCGCCAACCCGTCTCAAGGGAAAAGCGATGAAAATGGCTATTTTACGACAAATATCACCTCTACAGTAGCAGGAGATGTTGATGTCACCATTGCAGTTGAAGGAAGTGCTGTCGATTCTCAATCAAAAGTCGTTACATTCCTAGCCGCTTCAGCCGTTACACCGACGACTATTGAATTGCAAGTACTCAATGCACCACAGGCAGCAGATGATGTTTCAGCAATTACTTTAGTCGCCATTCCCCGTGACGCGAATAACGCGCCTATCGCTGGTGTAGAAGTTGAATTAATTAGTGATTCGATGACTGCCCAGATTGCAAAGACAAAAGACAATACAAACGCGCTCGGTGAATTTCGCACAACAGTCACTAATTCTGTTGTTGAAACCTTTAACGTGACTCCCGTTGTTGTTGGGGGTATAAAAGGCAGCCCAATACCTGTTACGTTCACGCTTATTGGAGAGGAAGTCATTGAATTAAACGTGAGCTTAGTTGAAAACAACAAACTGGCTAATGGGCAAGATGGCATTAATATTAACGTTATTACCAGAGATAAGAACGGACAAACTGTAAGCGGTGTACCTATTGTTCTACAATTCGCCTCTGGAGAAGTCGCTATAGCAAATCCTTCCCATGGAAATACTGACGATAATGGTGTTTTTAATACCACGATAACCTCTACAGAGGCAGGTGAAATCAAAGTAACCGTTTCGATAGCAGGTGGCGTTGCAGCTGCACCTCTATCGCTTCACTTTTTAGCCGCTCAAACGGGTGTTTCAGTGGAAACCGTTGAATTAATTGCGAAAAACGCGCCACAACCCGCAGATGGTCAATCTACAATTACTTTGATCGTGATACCACGCGATGCCAAATACGCACCCGTTGCTGGTGTCAATGTTGAGTTAATCAAGGAGGCGACAGAGTTTTTTGATCAGATTATCATTGCACAAGAGACAGGTACAACCAATGCGTTGGGTGAATTTAGCACCACTGTGAAGACGACAAAAGATTTGACAGAAATACTGACAAAAGAATTAGTAGTCAATATCACTCCTGTCGTTAAAGCGGATGATAAAGCAACAATCAAAGGGAAAGCCACAGCTATCGTTTTTATACCTGTTGTTGTCGCTGTACTCGACAAATTGACCTTAAATGTTATCAACAATAACCAAGAAACAGGTGAAGAAATTACGCTCACCGTGCTGGCACAGGATGACAAAGGTTTTCCATTAGGCAATGTATCAGTCGTACTTTCCATAAAGTCTGGTGATGAGTCAGATGTGACAGGCTCTGCTAGATTTGGTGCAAATGGTTTTAAAGGGCTTACAGAAAATACGTCTGGTGTGTTTGAAACAACGATCACAAATTCTCAACCCGGCACGTTTAAAGTAACCGCTTCTTTACTAGGAAAGGATGGTGTTCCTATTTTCGACAGCAATACCGTTGATGTCACCTTTAAAGGTGCGCCCACTGATGTTGTTAAAGAAGTGAGCAGTATTAGCTTGATAACGAATAACCCACGATTGAACTCAGAAGGTTCAAGCGAGGGGGTAGTGATTACCGCAATCGTTAAAAATAAAGATAATAATCTTGTAGAAGGTGCGGTAGTGAGCTTCAGTGCTGATTCTGGAGAAATTCAGCTTATTCAAATAGAAGGGAGTTCAGCCTTACCAGGGGTAACGGATATATCAGGGCGTGCCCAAGCTCGCTTAACGACTATTGGCAATACTGATAATCGTACTATAACAGTGACGGCGACAGTGCTAACTACCAGCGAAATCCCACCAGAGAAAATAACTATTGATGTGGTGGGCACAACAATTGCTATCTCTGGTCCTCAATCAGTAATTCAAAATGATGAAGCAACTTTCATTATCTCACTGAGAGACTCAAATAATAACGCGGTAGCTAATCAACAATTATCCGTCAAGTCGGAGTTGAAAAATACGCTCAATAATAATTCTGCTGACATCACAGTGACTACAGATGTTAATGGACTAGCTGAAATCACTTTCCTAGCAAGCAATGCGGGGAAAGATATTATCAAAGTCAACAAGCCAGGTGTGCCTGGTATCAAGGAAGGTACATTAGTCGTGACGATTTCCGATGATCTGTTAACGATAACACCTAACTCATCTGATCGATGTCTCTCAATAGACGATAGCGAAGACATTAATAACAATCGCCTACTTGATTCTGGTGAAGATATTAATAGGAATGGTCGACTTGATTTGGGTTGTGAAATACCTCTAAATCAGGACCAATTCTTTCAAGTGTCGTGGAAACGGGCTGGTGAAGCAGTACTTGATGAAGATATAATGCTTTCAGCAAACCGTGGTGTTTTAAGTTCCGAAAAAGTCAAAATGACAAAACAGGACGTGCCACCGCTTGAGATTATCCCTGCGGAATTTAGCATTAGATCGGATAATGCGGGTACTGCAACGATAACAGTCCGTGGTAATCCTAGTAATGGAACAACTGGTCCGTCTCAACAATTTAATGTGAAATTTGTAGCGACGGAGGCTCACTCTATTACAGTTCAAGCTAATCCGGCTGTGATAGGTGTCAATCCTGTTGATACAGATACAGAACGTAGCGAAATTTTAGCGGTGGTGCGTGATATAGACAATAATCTCGTAGCCAGTGAGCGGGTTAATTTCATTTTAGCAGATGTCACAGGTGGACGGCTCACTGAAGGTTCTGTGTTTACAGATGATTTTGGACGGGCTAATACAACGTATATTGCCGGTCCTTCTTCCAGTGCAGCTAATGGTGTGAGTGTAACGGCTGTTGTTGCAGATACACCAGCAGTATCAGAATCAGTCTCTTTCACCGTTGCTGAAAAAGATTTATTTGTGATATTAGGTTCAGGTAATGAATTGATAAAGGAAGATGGGCGTATATATAAAGCGTTTCATAGTGTATTAGTGACAGATTCCAATGGCACCCCGGTTAATGATGCGGAGGTAAAATTGAGTATTTATCCATTGAGGTATGCAACAGGACCTGATGCTGCTGGAAATATGTTTGAATGCGAGAATGAAGATAAAAACCGCAATGGTATCCTAGATGACGGTGAAGACCAAAACCTTTATAATGAAGATGTCAACCGCGATGGTATCCTAGATGACGGTGAAGACATAAACAATAATGGCATACTTGATCTTGCTCTTGTTCAGCCTAATGGCAGACTTGATCCAGGTAATGTCATCACAGTGGATAATTTAACGCTCAAGACAGGACCGCAAGAAGGACTTACGACACCACCTGGTTTTGCCTATTTTGATGTCATCTACGCGATACAATTCGCCGGTCGAGTAGAAGCAGAAATAATGGCCCGTGCTAAAGTAGCCGGCAGTGAAAATAGTAGCACTATTCCGTTTATCGCAGTTTGTAGCAAAGAAGATGCAGATGCGGAGGCTTGTCCTACTTTTCCAAATCCATTTGGTGCTGAGAACAGTGAAAATTGTCGTATTATCAACTAGCAACAAAGAGATCGTAGGGTGAGTTTCGCGATAGCGAAACCCACCATTGATTGTAACTACTCAGCCATTGTTAGCCTTGAAATAAATTTCAAGGCTAACAGCTTTCGAGGTTTTAGTTTTTCTTCAAAAAACTAAAACCTCGAAAAGCAGGCTAAAGCCAGCTAAACTACTCAGTTTTCTTTTAGTCTGCTTTAGCAGACTTTAGCTATCAGCCTTGAAATTTATTTCAAGGC
>JAGLHR010000901.1 GCA_023143415.1 Thiomargarita sp.
AGAAAAAACTTTAGCCTCGAACTCTGTTTGGGAACTCATTCAAGGACGCTCTGCGTCCTGCAACGCAGAGCGTTGTGGAAGTCATTCCCAAATGGAATTTGGGAACGAGGAACAGATTCTTTTCGCTCAAGGGCGTATTTGAAAAGTGAAAAGCTAAAGATTTGGACGGTGAAATATTCGATAACAAGGGATTAAAAAACATGCAACGCATTAAAATCGCTCGATTTATAATGACATTAAGTCTCCAATTGATCATCACTATTGCCCTGTTGGAAATTGGATTAAGAGTTTTAGAACCATACAACCATAACACACGGGTTTTGCTTTATAATTCTCGTCTCTTAGGGCAATACGAACAAATTAACACGCTTGAAGCATTATTAAATACGAGACCAAAAGGTTTTAAGCCCTACGAAAAACGTGCCGGCTTTGTCCTAAATTCAAAGTCCTTTAGAACTAAAGAATATTCCCACAAAAAGTCTCCAGGCACCTACAGAATTGTTGTGATTGGAGATTCCTTTACGGCTGCCAGCGGCGGAGTGCCTTATTCTCAACATTGGGCAGTATTATTAGAAAAGCACCTCAAATCGACAGTATCAAAACAAATTGAACTCATCAAGCTAGGAGTAGGCGGTGTTGGAACTCAATTTGAACTACGTTTGTGGCAACTGGAAGGTTCAAAACTTGAAGCAGATATGGTTATACTGGCTTTTTGCATAGGTAATGACTTTACGGATGAACAAGGAAGTCTTATGCCCAGATCATTATTCCATTCTTTCCTTGAGGGCAGTTATGTGTTTAGATTAGCCCATAATTTATATCGCTTAAAAGGAGTTGCACATCCAACTGAAATTATGAATCACACTCAAACTAATTCAAAACAACAGGGAGGCTATGAAATCAAAAATGACCTATACGATCCCAACAAACCCACTTTTACACGCCCTGCTTTCTTAGAAGTTGTCAGCAACAGAATGTCAATAACACAGAAAGCAAACCATATCCTGTTTACCACATTATTTGCTCATTTAAAACAGGTACTTCTATTCTTTCAAGATACTGTTGTCAATTCAAATGCGAAATTCGTAGTGATGATGATTCCTGATGAATATCAAGTCTATCCCTCACTTCTTAAAGAAGCCGCTCATCATAAAGGAAATCAACCAAACGATTATAATATTGATTTACCTCAAACTCAGTTAAGCCATTTTTTTCAAGAAAATGAAATAGCGTCTCTTGATCTTTTACCGACTTTTGTAGAGCAAAGCGAAAACAAGATACTTTATCGGCTGCAAGATACCCATTGGAATATTGAAGGGAATCAATTAGCCGCAAAAATGCTTGCTGAATATATAGCGAACATGCTCAAGAAGTGAAAAGGGTATTCTATAGACAGACGTTCAGATAAATAATAGACTTGTTCCTTAATAAGCGTAAACCCTTGAAAATATGTAACTACTCAGGGCAACCACAAGAGATTGCCCCTACATAAGAATATTGTTGTAGGCGGCACACCTTTATGGTTGCCCGGAGTCTTCATAAGAATATTGTTGTAGAGGCAATCCCTTGTGGTTGCCCTGAATCTTCATAAGAATATTGTTGTAGTCCTTTATGGTTGCCCTAAGTAGTTACAAAAACTGAAACCTCGAATGCTTCAGCTTTGGATCATTTCCAGAGAAAAATGAGGTAAAATAAACAAATGACATCGAAACACGAACCCTTTGATGAGACGGCAAAAGCATTTTATCATCATTTCTTTAAAAGTCGGGGATTTAAAGTCGAAACGGAACGAGAAATTTTTTCTCGCTCACGTAAAATTGATCTGATAGTCAGATGTATCGATACTGATCGTCGTCAATTACAGAATACGTTGTTTACCCATTTTCGACAACTCAACGCCCTTGAACTTAAAGGTATCCATGATCCATTAACGGTGAACGATCATAACCTGATTATGATGCGTGCTTATGGACTTGGGGTACCGAAATATCAAAAAAAGTCCGTAAAACATCAGGAAGAGAACGAGCCAACTCAATTCCCAAACGAGATAACAGTGACGATAGTCTGTGTCACACGACCAAATAAGATTTTAAATGAACTCAAAGAAGAGTTGAGATTTGTGAAAAAGGAACCTGGCATTTACCACTGTGATGAGGTGTTAGGAAAATGGATTATTCATCCAAGTGAATTGGATTTAGTTGAAAAAAATTATCCACTTTTACCATTAGCACGGGGTAAAAAATTAGAAGAGTTTATTTCCTTGTGTATGGAGGAGGGACTTAATGATTATCTGCAACTGATAGTCGATATTGGACTAGCCACTGATCCAGAAATGATCTGGAAAAAAATTTTGGAGGTGAAACAGATGAAACATCAGATACATGAAGATACATGGCCGATTATTGACCGATTTTTTCAAGAAATACCCGAAGCGATAGGGAAACTGCCCACGTTTCAAGAGGCTTTAGCTTCGACGCAGAAGCAAAGTATGCAACAGGGCTTACAACAGGGCTTACAACAGGGCTTACAACAGGGCTTACAACAGGGCTTACAGGGCTTACAACAGGGCGTATTGAACAACGAACATCGCATCTTGGTTCGTCAATTACGTCGTAAATTTCCCCAAGTACCAAAGGATATCGTACAACATATTGAAGCCACTTCTAATATGGAGCAATTGGATAACTGGTTGGATCAGATTATTTTTGCTCACGAATTGGCTGATATTGATTTCAATAAACCTCATCAAAAGAGAGAATTTTAAAAAGAATCGTCAAATCGACAGTGCTGAAAAAAGGATTTTGACAGAATTAGTTTTTCAGCTTAGGGCATTTTGAACTCCAACGTTTCAACTTTGGACATTTTGAACACCAACGCTTTGGGCGTTTTGGAGTTCAACGCTTCAGCTTTGTACAAGGCAATGTTTTAACAAACATGATTAAAATCAAATATTTATAGGTAAAAAAACGGTAGGTGAGAAGTCTTTTGAAATTCAAACGTGATAAACAGGATTCATGCAGTAACAAAAAGTTTCCAAACAATTTAATATGAAAAAATTATATTTAGAAAAATCCATTATTTTTAAAGCGACATTTTTGATTTTAATAATCATCTTTTTTCAGCCCTTTTCGCTCTTTGCGAAAGAATTTGATATGAAAAATTATTACAAAAAAACTCGCACTCAGACTAATCACACTTTTTTACAAAAATTTCCTTATAAAAAATATTTGCAAAAAGTTTCCTTTATCAATTTTAGAATACTGCAAAAACATCGATCTTATCTCAACAACAAAAGAAAAATAGGCAATAAATTTCTATATTATTTAGGAGAGAATTTTTTAAAAATATTTCCGACTTCTATTTCACAATTGAAGGGCAAAATAAAAATTGGAGAAAGTTATATTACGCCTCATAATAAAAAAAGGGTAAGTCGCCGTGCGAATGAAATTTATAAAATCATAGGCTACTATATCCTTGGGAAAATCGCGCGTAAAATTGAGAAAGAAATAAAAAATAATAATTTTGATATTACGAATGCGGCTCACATTGCACTTGTTGAACAATTGAAAAATAACAGAATTTATATTAGTGTTGAAGAAAGTCGCTTTAAAAAACTCATCCGAAATATAAAGGAAGGGCATTTTGGATATATTTTTGATCGTCTTTTTAAAAAAACCAATGAAATTTTTAGTAGCGATGAAGTAAGCCAACTTCAACTATATAGTTACAAAAACTATTACGCCATTAAGAAAAATTATGCCGTCAACATTTTTCGCGTTAAAAAAAATAACAACTTTATTGGATACAGTATTTGGCTAAAACGCCCTTATCTCAAAGCAAAATATTTTGCTTATAAGACAAGAAGACAAAGCGTTTTTCAAAGATATAGGCGTTGGCTTCATAAAAAAAGAGTTGTTTTAGTGACTAGCGGCGGTTTTACAAATAGTTACAAGCAACCTGAAGGATTAACGGTAGAAAATGGTAATATTGTTAATGCCGTTTTGATGCCAGAAAGGGATGGTTTAGTGATTATACAAAAGAGTGGTGGAATGCGAGTCGTTGATTTAAGGCGAGAAGTAGTCAAACTGCCCATTGGTTTAGGGAAAAATTTAGCATTAAGCCCCAAGAAAAGTCTGATCGATTATTCTAAATTAATCAACTGGTGTCAAAAATATAAAGCGACGCTTTTTCAAACCCAATTGTTAGCTTACAGTGATAAGTTATTGATAAGCATAAAGAAAGCAAAACCACAATTAAGAGAACGTCGCATTTTGACATTAGCTCGAGATAAAAAAAACAATCAACTTCATCATATCATTTTTCACATCACCGCCAATTCTAACCTTGCAGTGCTATCAAAAGAAATCTATGATGCGTTAACGAAACGCGGTAAAAAAATAGAAGCAATGCTTAATTTAGATGTCGGCTCCTACAATATTTTGAGTGTATTTGATCACAAAAGTCGATTATTGCCCGCTTTGAATGCGCCTATTAGTCTTCATTCAGCAACGAACTTGATTGTCTATACTCGTTAAATTGGAGTGACAACGCTTTAGCTTTGTCAATTTTTGTTTTATATATAAAAATATGAGTACAACGGATTTTAGAAATAAACGGATTTTTTTAGAGATGAATTGGAATTTGAAATTATTTATCAATAAAAAAAATCATTAAACATCGAAATAAATCCGTTTATTTCTAAAATCCGTTGTACTAAACTGAAACATTCGTCACAGGTTATTAATTATGGTATCAAGAACACAAAAAAATAGAATAAACAGAACTTCAAGAAATCAACCCAAGAAAAAAAGAAGTAAATTTCCCTTTTTCTTATTACTCTTTTTAATAGGAGTGATCGCTTACCAAAATAATAATCTATCTCATGCTTCGCTTGATGCTTTGAAATTTGATTATGCCAATTTTAATTTTTTCGATGTGCTTGATCGTTATACCAACAAAAATAAAGGCGAATCCGACTTAATCCGGGCATTTGAAAATTTCTCGGAAAGGCTTGATGCGAACAAAAATCAAGAAGCCCATAAAAGATTGCTTTTTGATTTGCAATCCATTGGCTCCTTTAAACAAAACGCTTCTCTCTTTAAAGCGTATATCAATAAACAAAAAATTCCTTATGATTACAGGTATTTTTTTAAAGAATGCCTCCCACGCTATCTTGAAGAAGAAACATATTCATCCCCATTAAAGGATAAGAATATCATCGCATATTTTCCTGCCCATTCAGATTATCAGGCGAAAATTATTTTTAATACAGAAGAATTACCTCTCTATGCTTTTCAAAACCGCCTGAAAAAAAGCGATTTAAGAAACCGATTAATTGTCACCGGTGCCTATACTTCCCCCTTCAATACGCCCGTTGGCTTAACAATTAATCAAGGAAAAGTGCTTAACCCTGCACTGCAAAAATGGGATGGCATTTTGGTAATTGATTATAACGGTAAAGCCCACATTACCGATATGAATCACTTAATGTACAACTTCACACTGTTTGACATTAGAAATTCGTACAAAGACTACCTCACATTTTTTAAAATTGCGCAAGTGAACAAACTGACGGTAATACAGTCACACCTCATTATCAGCAATGGAAATATCCTTATAGATAAGCAGAATTTAAAACGTGAGAAGAAATTTCGCAGAAGGGTTATTTTTCAAACCAAAGATAACGCCATTTATGTTTACGACTCTTTTAAAGAGCGTTTAACATTTTACAAACTGGCTCAAATCCTAAAAAACAAATATAACGCCCAAATCGCGTTAAATTTGGATATGGGAACATACAACTACGCTGTGTTGTATGAAAATCACCGAGAAACAAAAAACTATAGTGAATTAGGCTCTCGTGTTATTTTATCTAATTTTCTGGTAATTGATTATCAATAATGCGAATTAAGAGTTGACATTTTGGAGTTCAACGCTTCAGCTTTGAGCTTATTGGAATACAACGCTTCAGCTTTGCCGCTTTTCAACTCTTAATTTGCATCAATAAGTCTATATCTCATTTGGAGAAAAATTAATGCCTATATCAACAAACGCCCTCCCAAAAGGCTCTCAATTAGAAACCTATCAGATTCAATCTGTATTGAATCAAGGCGAATTGAGCATAACTTACCTTGCTAACGAAACAGATGGAAACACGCAAGTTGTTATTAAAGAATACTTTCCCAATCGAATTGCCATCCGTCAAGAAGATTATACATTGCAATCCGAAAAAACCGATGATTTTACTTCTGGTTTAGAAGAATTCATCAAAAATGCCCGCATTTTAACGCAATTAGAACATCCTAACATTGTGCGTTATCAACGTTTTTTAAAAGCCAATTCAACAGCTTATGTTGTGATGGACTATGAAGAAGGGCAAAATCTTGCCGAACTCTTCAAAGCCGATGAAACGGCTACTGAAGAAGAAATAATGGCAATATTGCCATCACTCTTAGCAGGCTTAGAAACCATACACAAAGCGGATTATTTACACCGCAATATCAAACCAGAAAATATCACTCTGCGGGATAAAGATAAAAGCCCTGTCTTACTCGGCTTAACTCTCACAAATTCTGACAAGGATAATCATCGCATCGCATCAACGATTACGCCGGGTTACGCACCCTTTGAAGAATATCAAAGCAAAGGGCATTTAGGCACATGGACAGACATTTACGCACTTGGAGCAGTATTATACCGGCTAATCAGTGGCAAAGCGCCCATTGAAGCCTCAGAACGCATTGATGCCATTGTTTATGAACAACCTGATCCTCTTCCCTCAGCGATTGAAATAGCGGGTTCACACTATTCTGAAGAATTTCTGGATGCGATTGATTGGGCATTAGAAATACGAGAAACAGATCGTCCACAAACGGTAACGGAATTGGCGAAAGTCATTATATCAGAAGAATCTGCACCATCAAAAAAGTTCGCTTTCCCATTCCCATTTAAACGCGCCGGTTTATTGATTATAGCGATTGTCGTCATGGTAATCGTCATGGGGCTAGGTATTGGATACTTATTGACTGATAAAGCGCAACCAAAGAAACTCTCAGAAAGTACACCGACTATTCCCAAAGAAGCTGAAAAGAAACAGGTTGCCCAATTATCGCCACAAACGATTGAAGAAGTCAAAGCACCTGAAACTCAACCCACTCAACTTGAAGAACGGCAAACAATGCCATTTCTCACAGAATTGCCGCTTGAGAAACCGCAGATTGAACAGCAAATTGAGAAGCCACAGATTGAACAACAGATTGAGAAGCCGCAAATTGAGAAGCCGCAAATTGAAAAGCCTCAAGTACAACAGCTAACAGCGTCACAGAAACAAGAACAACCCATTATCCAACCCGAACAATTTATTCGGGATTACTACGCCGGCATCAGCAATCAGCAATATGAAAAAACCTGGTTAATGTTATCGCGCCATTTTAAAGATCAACATCATTGTTGTAATGAAGATGGCAGTTACAAACAAAGTGACTACTTCAAATGGTGGAAAACGATTAAGGCAGTCGAAGTCTTGAAAATGACTGTACTGGAGCAAAGTGATAACACTGCCACCATCAAAGCCACATTACGCTATTTTAAGAGAAGAGGGCGTATTGTTGATGAAAACAAAACGTTTAATCTGATTAAAAACGATAAAAATCAATGGGTTATTAAGTAATCTGTTGATTAATAACCAATTCAAGTTTTTTTAACACCTGCAATAACTACAAGGATTGGAGAAGGATTCAAAAATCCCTTCGCTGATACAATCCCTGTAGTTATTATTGGAGAAAAAATGACAACATTACACGTATTAAACCGTTCCAGCACTCAAAAATATTATTCACCGCCCAGAAAAAAAGTTTCAGAAGTGGAATACTGGAAAAAATACTATAACAATCCGATTGTGGTTTACGAATGGAATAACGGCTATTTGGAGGAAAAAGCGGTGTCTGATTTTTTAACGATTTCAATGTACAAATGGTTCTTTGAACTTTTAGAACATTATTTAAGAACAAATCCCATTGCCCAATCCGTGTTGTTAGAAATGGGATTTCGTTTAACACTATCGGGAAAAAAAGAGGTGCGTCGTCCTGATTTAGCCGTGGTACTCAATGAGAATCCAGTGCCACTTTTGCCTGACGATAAAACCTATCAAGGCACTTTTGATCTCTGTGTCGAAGTCCTTTCAGATTCGACAGAAGAAATCAGAAAACGGGATACCATCACAAAAAAGAAAGAATACGCAATGTGTGGTGTCAAGGAATATTACATTTTGGATGGTCGCCGTGAGCGAACTCAATTTTACCATTTGAGTTCGCAGGGCGTTTATATTCCCATTATACCCATCAGGGATATTATCAAATCGACGGTTTTACCCGGATTTCAATTTCGGATTGAAGACTTATTCACAAAACCCACGCCTGATGAGATGATTAGTGACAAAGTCTATCAACGCTTTGTTTTGCCCGGCTATGCAGAAGAAAAACGGGCGCGTCAAGAAGAAAAACGGGCGCATCAAGCGGAAAAACGAGCGCGTCAAGCGGAAAAACGGGCGAGAAAGAAGGCTGAAGAACGCACCGAGCGATTAGCTCAAAAACTGCGAGCATTAGGTATTGATCCCGATAAAATTTAACCCTGTTTTCGCTCCGATTTGGAGTCCAAACCTTTAGATTTGGACGTGACAAATTACCGAGCGCCAAATCTGAAGGTTTGGACTCCATAATATCCGATAACTTGTGCTTCAGTACTTATCAGATTCGAGGTTCAAGTTTTTCTTCAAAAAA
>JAGLHR010000902.1 GCA_023143415.1 Thiomargarita sp.
AAGCGTTGGACTCCATTATTCCAAAACTGAAGCGTTGGACTCCATTATTCCAAAGCTGAAGCGTTGGACTCCATTATTCCAAAGCTGAAGCGTTGGACTCCATTATTCCAAAGCTGAAGCGTTGGACTCCATTATTCCAAAGCTGAAGCGTTGAACTCCATTAAATTCTAAAAGATTCAAAACATGAAGAAATTACTTAAGTGGCTAATTTTACTACCATTATTAAAAAAACTCGCGAACGGATTCCTGTGGATTTTTCGTTCCCCCTTCTTTTCTCCTATCAAGAGATTATGGCAACGGTTATCGCCATTTTATAAAAACGTCGTTTTTGGCGTGTTAATTACATTGCTATTGATTGGGTTACGTCATGGGCAATGGGTGGCGGAAATTGAGGATTTAAGTGTCGATTGGATGATGACGCTTTATCGCGGTGATTTGGTTAAAGAAAATACACCGCCCTTTGTCATATTGGATATTGATGAGGATACTTATCAAGCGTGGGGATATCCTTTTTTTACGCCACGCGATAAGTTATTGAAATTATTGAAATTTGCGGTGAAAGGTCAGCCAAAATTGATTATTGTGGATATTGCTATCGACAAACAAGCACATCAAAAAGAGGGCTTGCACTCCGATGATTTAGCCCTCCAGCACTATTTGGCTCAATATGAAAAAACACATTGCAACCAATCGGATTGCCCAGCGATTTTATTAGCGCGAACTTTTCGTTTACCAAAGGGAATGAGAGCATTCGATCCAAAAACGCCCCCCTATTATCTGGCACAACGCCCGACTTTTTTAGATCAGATTGTCATGCGTTCACCCAATATTTATTGGGCAACCACGCAATATGAGCGAGAACATGATCGCCTATTGCGCCGTTGGGACTTATGGACAACGACTTGCACCCAAAATGTTCCTGATATCATTCCCTCAATGCCCTTATTAACAGCGGCACTATTGGTTGAAGAAGAAGCCGATACACTCCCTAGCGCGTGCCGGTTGCGCCACCACTTGAGTTATTTTCTGCCCAACTGTCAGCAAAGTCCCAAAGAATGGACAAGCGAAGCGTTACAGCATAAACCGACAGAATTTCAACTCTCTAAAGATTTAGTATTTGACTTGCATCCGACACGCCTCAGCCGCCGTATTCTTTATACCATTCCTTGGTATTTAAGCCGGGGCGAAACACTACCTTCTGTTTCCGGTGGGCGGGATTTACTCACCATCATGTCTGCCAACAAAATTCTGAAGAAAGAAGCCAGCGACGAACCTTTGCGCAACAGCATCACCATCATTGGTGGCAGTTATGTAGAAGGGCGGGATTGGCACGCAACACCGTTAGGCTGGATGCCGGGAATGCTCGTCTTAGTCAATAGCATCCAATCATTACTACAATATGGACTCTTGCATCCCCCTTCCAATTTGTGGATATTATTATTTGCTATGCTATTGATTGTAATAACCAGTTTTCTACTCATCAAATGCGGCAATTTATGGGGAACCTTTTATTCTGTTATTTTAATCATTGCCCTGATTCCCTTGAGTTTTGTGCTATTCAAATATGGTATTTGGCTCAGTTTTGCGATTCCTTGGTTAGCGGTTCAAGTACGGCAAGTAATTGATTTTTAAAAATATTTTTAATCAAACGCTTCAGCTTGTTATCATAAAATCACCTTAAACCGTATATTGATTTCAAGGCTGAGTAGTTACGTTTTTTGAAGAAAAACTGTATCTTCTCTAAATTCTATGGAAAAAACCTGACAGGTTTAGGCAAGTTTACCCACACTTTTTGAGAAGATACGAAAAACTTTAGCCTCGAATGTACTTATGATATAATTTGATCAATCCATTAATCAATCCTTTTGAATACAATTGATCCGATTGACGGTTGGAGTTTAAAACGAGATTAATTGATGATAATAACAGATGCCCTTCTTAAAAAATTAGAGTCCAACGCTTCAGCTTTGGGCGTTTTTTGGTTACAAAGCTAAAGCGTTGTACTCCTATACAAAGCTAAAGCGTTGGACTCCTATACAAAGCAAAGCCTTGGACTCCAATTGTACTCTTTTTGAGCAAACAGATTAGCGAAGAAATGACGAATAAAATCAATATTCAAAGCAAAAAAAGTAAAATGAGCAACGAATTTTACAAACTGGGTATCGCAATACTGTTCCTAATTACAGTGATGTTATACACCTTGATTGATACTCAAGGTATGCTATTCCTAGCATTTGTCACCATGGTTGGCGGCTATATGGCTTTGAACATTGGTGCGAATGATGTGGCCAACAATGTTGGTCCTGCGGTGGGCTCTAAGGCACTCACATTGACAGGTGCTATTATCATTGCCGCCTTTTTTGAAGCCAGTGGTGCATTAATTGCTGGAGGCGATGTGGTTAGCACTATTAACAAAGGCATTATTGATCCTAACTTGATCACTGATTCCAATGTTTTTATTTCGATCATGTTAGCCGCGCTGTTAGGTGGCGCGTTATGGCTCAATATAGCCACCGCAGTGGGATTCCCCGTTTCGACGACACATTCTATTGTAGGTGGTATTATAGGTGCCAGTCTCGCATCAGGTAGTTGGGACATTGTGAACTGGGCAATAATGGCAAAAATTGCAGCCAGTTGGATCATTTCTCCCGTTTTAGGTGGAATTGTTGCTGCCCTATTTCTCTACATCATTCAAGACAGAATCTTTCATCAAGAAGATACGCTTGAATCCGCCAAAAAGGTTGTGCCATTTTTAATTGCCATAATGGGTTTTGCTTTTATCACTTATTTAGCACTTAAAGGCTTTAAAAAAATAGTGAAACTTGATTTCACAACCGCCTTGCTCATAGGTGCCATATCTAGCATAGTCACTTATCTGATTATAAAACCGCTTATTCTTAAAGCCTCTCAACGGCTATCTAATGAGAAAGCTGATATTAACCAACTTTTCAACATTCCCCTTATTTTTGCGGCGGCACTTTTATGTTTTGCACATGGTGCTAATGATGTCGCCAATGCGATTGGCCCCGTTTCGGCCATTTATGACACCATACAAAGTGGCGAAATTGCTAAAAACGCGGCTATTCCACTTTGGGTAATGGTGGTTGGCGCGTTAGGCATTGCGCTTGGATTAGCCATTTATGGATCTAAACTGATTAAAGTTGTGGGCAGTGAAATCACTGATCTTGATCAAACAAGAGCTTGGTCAGTTGCCATGTCTTCAGCCATTGTTGTGATTATTGCCTCAACATTAGGACTACCTGTGAGTTCTACACATATTGCCATTGGTGGTGTTTTTGGAGTGGGTTATTTACGCTACTATCTCTACTACAAGTATAAAGATGAAATTGAAGGGGTGAAGGCACATCATATCAAATCCATCAATAAAAAACTGCTCAAGTGGAACAACAAGTTGACTGATTTAGAAGATGAGAATGAAAGAACGCAACTTTTAAATCGGATGGCAAAAAAAGAAGAAAGATTAAAGAAGGTGAAAACCAGTGGCGAAATAGAGTTTTCTAAGAAAGAGATGAAAAAACTGGCGAAAATTAAAAGAAAGCAGTATATTAGAGGAAAAATGCTAACCAAGATTATAACTGCTTGGTTAATTACAGTGCCAATCTCTGGATTCATTGGAGGTATTATGTATTATGCCATTAGCCTAATGTAAACGGTGAATAATTAGATCTCTTTCCTATTCAATTAAATTGTAACTACTCAGCCTTGAAATCAATTTCAAGGCTGACAGCTAAAGCAGGCTAAAGCCAGCTAATCGAAATTAGTCTGCTTTAGCAGACTATTCGAGGCTAAAGTTTTTTCGTATCCTATCAAAATTTGGTCTCTTAATGTAGGGTGGTTTCGAGGCTAAAGTTTTTTTAACGAAAAAACTTTAGCCTCGAAAGGAA
>JAGLHR010000903.1 GCA_023143415.1 Thiomargarita sp.
TGCTTTGCCCCGCGCCAATCCACCGCAGTAATTTCTCACCTTCACACCACTCCTTAACCAACCTACTCATTGTTGGCACTGTTAGCAGTCCTCGTTTGCCCCAAAATAAATAATCACTATCGCTAAAATTTTTCGAGGCTAAAAGTTTTTTCACCACCTCAACACAAGCAATATTTACTGTTACACGTCTATACCTTCCGCTTTTAGGCTGCTTCAATTCAAAGCTGTCACCAACACCTAACCCCTTCACATGAAAGACTTGAATCAATCACAATTCGGATGCACGAAGCGCGATATTAATTCCCATGACAAATAAACATAAATCACGAGGATTAGTTACAAGCCGCATTTTGATATTTTTAATCGCAGAACGGTTTGTGATAGGAGAAGCCTTTGTGCTACTCCCTCTCTTGGGATGATTGTAATTGCCATTAATGGCAATGAATTTCTTTATTCTTCAAAGAAGATATTATTAAAACCAGTTGCTGTTATCTGTTGTTTTTCAGCTATCCTTGCCACTAAAAGATTAAACATCACGTCTTGTACATGAAACCATTCCATGCCAGTTTCAGGCGTTTTACAAAAATGCTTTTTGTTTGCCATATACACTCTGGCAAGTCTGATTAACATGTGCTCTAGCTTTTCTTGATATGATTGTTTATCTGTTTTCATAATACTTCACTATTCATCTTGCCCACCGCACCAGGATGTAATGCTCTGGCTGCCTGCGTCCGCTGTCCTCGTTCCAAAAGGAACGAGGCCCAGCTACCCCAATGACTCTACGCCGACTTTACTTTAGAAAAAAAGTGCCATGGCTACCAGAGGCTATTCGCCCCCCGCCGTTCATATTGCGTTGGAGAATTTAATTTAAAAAGAGGAAATTGGGGGTATAAGGGCGTAAAGTGTAAAAATGTGTTCTAACCAAAAACGCCAAAGCCAAAGCTAAAGCCTTGGACTCCAAAAAAAAACATTTTGAAGTCTAACGCTTTAGCCTTAGAAATTTTAAATTAGGTTAGGACGACAGTTCACTCAACTCACACCAGGTCCAATTTCCTATCACTGGTACATCAGTTCCATCAATATACCAAGCAGGGAACGGCATTTCATTCCGACGTATCACCCGATACGTCACATAACCTTTCTCATCTACAAGCTGCGCTAATATTGGGCGAACTATTGGCGCATCACTTCTGCTTTTCCATTCAATTTTCATAAAGACACCTTCATATAAATATTTTCAATTTCTTCATCTTGAATACAGAGATATTCTAAAGTTTGTTTCTGTGTTGCATGACCATAAGCTTGACTAATCAGTGGCCATGACGTGCCACTTTGCCTTTGCCAATAACCCCACGTTTTACGAAGCGTGTGCGATCCATAATTGCCATTGCCACGCAGGAGCTTTTCACCCTCACACCATTCTTTAACTAGTCTACATATTGTAGGGACGGTCAACACGCCCCTTTTGCCTTCAAAAAGATAATCATCATTATCAAAAGATTTTGATGACAACAATCTTCGGATCGCTTCAATACAAGATTGATTCACCGTAACACGTCGATACCGGCCCGTCTTGGGTTGCTTTAATTCAAAACTATCGCCCTCATTTAAATACCGAACATAAGAAACTCGAATTAACCGCAATTCAGATGCACGGAGGGCAGTATTAATTCCGACAACGAAAAGGCAAAGGTTTCGTGGATTATCAGCTAATCGTGCTCTGATGTTTTTTATAGCTCTCATTTCTCTGATAGGCAATACTTTTATCAGGTCGCCTTTTTTAGGACGATTATTACTGACGATTCTCATTTAATATTTTCTTTAGAAACTTTATCAGACTCCTCCACATACTGCTTATCAGCCAATGTCGAAATCAGAATTATGCTACACACAGAGGCAAACCATAAAGGATTGCCCTTGCGACCACCTACCAGAGACTACTCGCCCCCGCCTATCGGCTCTTTCTGGCTCGCCGCAATCCAGTTAAACCAAACTTAACCATGATTTTCTCTGTTACCTTACTGCCGTTTGAAATAACAAGGTGAGGCTCTTTCCAACGACGTAAAGCGATCACACCCAGAAACAAATCATAGCGTTTTGTATCTAAACAACCTGCATCACTGATAACAACAGACGTACTTCCGTTATAGCTGCTAACAATTGCTCGTGCAATTATCATAGCACTACCAGTGGCGGCGTCATTGTTTAAACACCACTTATATGCCTGCTGTGTTAATTCAACAGCAACTTCTTCTGATATGAGATACATAATTTTCCTTTAAGATTAAATTTTTTTAAAAAAAAAATTTATACTGTTTTATTCTCATCAAACTTTCGTTAAGCTTACATCATATAAATATAAAACTTGACAAAAAAATAAAATTATTTTTTCACTTTATTCTTACTTTTGCTGGAACGTATTATATTTAATAGCCCAGCAACATTTTATCGTTCACCAACTTTTAAATAAAAGTTAGCGAAAGATTTTTCTTGACAGATTCACCCTATATTGAGGATTAGATTATATGTTATAATGCAATTTATAATACATAATTGCAGTGCAATAATTGCAATGCAATTAACGCAATCACCAAAAGAGAATGCAAAAATATGAATAAAGAGAATGCAAATGCGCTATTAAAAGATTTATTGCGCGAACACCCTGAACTGATTTCTGAAATTGGCCTGAATTTGCCACAATCCACAAAACAGGAAAAAGTAAATCAAACGATTAGGATTCCTATTCAACTTAAAGAACGTGTCGAAAAAATGGCAGCCGATAATCCAGGGCGTTTTAAATACTCTTCTGAAGTTTTTATTGAAGCCATCGAATTAGGATTGGATGCCATTAATAAAAATCTTATGTCTTAAGAGGGGTTGGACATCCCGAACAGCCTTTAAATACGTGGCATGGCTAAATGTCCTAGGGGGGGTTGATAAATTAGGTTGCCCCATATGTCCCACCCCTAGCTACAGCCTTTAAATATGGTGATTAAGGGGTGGGACATGGGGTGGGACATTTTGGGTAGGACATATCGTAGGCAGATATTTTCATAGTAATCGCTTTAATAAGGGTAGTAAGTTGCTCGTGCACCCACTATCCATGCGGCTTTCAAAACTAAACAGGGGTTAAACGTACTATCCATGCGGGGTGGGACATTTTGTCTTAGGGGTCAAAAATCATGGATAACCTTTATCCATCAGCGTATAGTTAAAATGAAAATAGGGGTAAGCCAAAATCATCGCGCTTTAGTGTCCCATATGTCCCACCCCCAGCTACAGTTATTACTTATAAGGCTGAAGGGGTGGGACATGGGGTGGGACATTTTGGGGTAGGACATGTCTGAGTTGAAAAAAATAGGGATCAGCTTTTTTCTCACCAACTTTATATTTATATATAATAAAAAAATGATAATGTATCTCTCCAGTGGACCTTTACCCCTCTTACCAAAATATGTAGAACGTTACGTTGTTTATCATTAAAAGGAATTAGACCCCTACTTTGAGTTTCAAAAAAATACCAAATTTTGAGGGGTCAGTTTATAACTAACTCCTTATGTTGTATATGATTTTTAATAACGCAATTAGGGGTAAGCCTGTTTTTTTAATTTTAAAATGTCTTAGGGTATAGAAAATGAGTTTAGAAAAAAGACCAAGCCGTTATCATCCAAAAGAGATAAAGCGGCTCGTTAAGACGTGGTATAAACTACGTTCTCAACGTCGTTATGCAGAGGCTAATCGTATTGTTAGGATGTATCGTTACCCAGTGTTTTGGTTACCTATCATTTTTATTGTTGGTCTTTATTTTAGTGTTTGGGGTATTCTTGGAGACGCTACTAAATCTACGTCCGTGCCAAATCAATCTGTGATAAGTCGAATGCATGATTTTGATCAAAAGACAAATAACCATGATGGCAGCGTGGTCGGTAATCGAGTTTTTGATTTTCGGAAAGGCAAAAGAGCGTTATATCCGATTTATGAAAAGTTGGGGCAGAACTTTATGAAGACATTTTATTGTGGCTGCGATTTTTCCTTAAGACCAAAGCGTTACAAAAAGGATTTATGTGGAATTGTTGTAACAAAATACGTTAAAGCGACGGGCGTGGATGCCGAGCATATTATGCCCATCAGTTTAATAGGACATACGTTGGATTGTTGGAAAAATGGTGGACGTAAGAATTGTGGGCGTGTTGATAATTTCTTTCGGATGGCAGAGGGTGACCTACATAATCTTGTACCAGCCGTCCCGACGATCAATCGACTGCGAAGTAATTATCCACCAGTTGCGTCTATCGCGGGTGAAAAAAGGGATTTCGGGGAATGTGATGTGGAGATAAAGGGCAAGAAATTTGAGCCACCACTTGATAAGCGAGGGGATATTGCGCGGGCTTACCTTTATATGAGAAAAACTTATGATGCGCTACTTACGACGGATGAAGTGAAAATGTTCATGCGCTGGCATCAAGATGATCCAGCGACTGATGAGGAGATTAAGATTCACAATGCTAAGGCCAAAGTTCAGGGCAACATAAATCCGTTTTATTGATTTAATTTTGAGTTATGCCTCGTTCCCAAAAGGAACGAGGCCCAGCTACCTCAATGGCTCTACGCCGTCTTGCACTTTTCAAAAAAAGGTGCTCTGGCTACTAGAGACTACTCGCCCACCCGCCTATCGGCTTTCCCTGACTCGCAGCGAAGGAATCCAAATACTCCAATACAAAGCTAAAACATTGGATTCCTATTTCAATGTGTTATCAACATAAATGATCATGTTTGGAAATGTTTTGATACGATCCATCACACTTTCTAAACAAACTGGATAATATGTCATTTGATTTATTACAACAGACTCTGTAATATTTTTGATAGCATAATAAATCTTACCTGTTGCATTGATACGACTTCTCAGCTTCTTAATAATTCTGTCTGGCTTTTTAATCGTGTTCAAAATAAAAAAGCAAGTGATCGTATCAAACCCATTTTTTAATGTTCGTTTCGCAATGATAGGATAGAATATAGAATCATACCTATCACAAAGGAGAAAGTTTGCATCAGTACCGTACCCGCAACCATAATCAAGAATTGAGCCTGTCAATAAATTCATATCTTCAAGATACTGCATTGGTGTTGATAATCGGGTCCTATTTTTAATAAGAATTGCTTTAGAACTGAATGTCTCCCTTCGTTTTGGTGGCTTTGATAATATCCGTGTTTCCTGTTCTGCACGACGTAATTTTTGGTGTATATTGAGATTATCATTGAATGTACGCCCAAGATAAATGGATTTGACTTTTCCGTGAATCCGACGATTTGCACGATAAATCCCTTTTTTGTCTTGATTGATATTCCAACCTTCAATCTTTAGTTTCATTGATAAATTCCCATTATGATTTTTTTGCCTAAAAAAATTTTTCGGTCTATTGCGTCGGGCGTTAAAAGATAAAAAAATGATAACAAGAAAAATAAAAAAAGACTATTCTTTAAAGGAAAATAAAAAATGAAAGCGAAACCATTTCTGTTCTGTTACAAAACACTTATCGTTCTTATTTTGTTGCAGGATGTGAACGCAACAATAACGCTTGATGAACGCGGTGTGCCCGTATCATTAAGAAATCTTGAATCAATATATTCCCCCATTCCTTCTTACATCCCTATTACTAGGGGTAAAACACTTCGTGAACAAAACCTGCAAATATTTCAACTTTCCGATTACTATGAAAATTCTGAATTCATTGCTCATTTTGTAGCCACAATAACAAATACCCTTGTAAACTATGAGGCTATCATTTTCGATATGCCGACCACTGAAAAATATGATGGCGATATGTCACATATGATAACTGCGATGGCGAATACGGATGCTATTGGTTTTTATCCAAAACCGATAATGACAGATTGTGTGAATAATGGATACCGGGTATCCTGTCCGTTCAGTGGCATTAAAGGTTTTGAAATAAGATACGGTGTTATTCCATGGTATCAAATTAATACGATGCGGGTCAAGTTTGTTGATGAGTTTTTTGTTGAATTAGAAAATATAAACGCATTGCATAACTTACTAAATATATTAATGAATTTGGCGAATCAAGGCTATGTTCATGTTTCTGGTCTGGGTTACTTTTTTATTCCTGATCCAAACGGTCGTCCGAATCAATTGATATTTCGCGAAAAAATAACAACACGTCGAAAAACACGAATAGGTTGGCCTACGAATATATCAGGCAATCCTATCGTAATCCCAAAGGGTTATTCCATTACAGATGATTGTGTGATTGATTACGAATTACAAACATTTGATTGTGAAGTACGGGAAGGTATCCCTGGCATCACAGCCACAAATTTGAATTGGCTTGATAGTGGTTGCTTTACAATCCGTTTAAAATTTGAAGCCGGTGTAACACAATATTATTATTACCCTTACCGTTACGATGATGAAGGAGGTCGGCAACAGTATAATTTTCTTTACGATTATACTATTGCTTTAAAGCAGGAGGGGCGTAGTAGCTTTGGTCGAAAGCTTTATCTCAACTTTAATCATCCGCCCGGTATTGTGTGGTTACACGGTGGCAATCCTCCTGATTGGGATGGTGGCGGAAAGTTTAGCATAAACGGACAGGAGATATCTAGCTTTCTTTTTCCGGATGGTTGGGAGCATGGTGGTGATGTAGAAGTTTGCGTTGGCGGTACTTGTTACAAGCGTGGCACTCGGGAATTATCGGACTCAAATATTTATGAAGCAGAATATTGTATTGAATCTGTTGATGTGGATTTAAAACCATTTCTTGATAAAATGGAAATATGGGGCAACGGTGTTTGGGCCGGTGCATTAGGTATATATAATCCGGATTATGAAAGCGCACGGGTTTTGCCTCGTGCCGATGAAATAGAAGAATACAACGGTGAATTAGCTTTAACACTGGATGCGAAACCTGCACCGTTCAATTATCAGAATGAACAAGACGAGGAGGTAATAAAGAGTAGCCTTACGAATTTAGAGCAAGGGGCAATGAAGCGAATATGGGAAGCAGAAACAATACCGGCTGATTTTAAATGGGCCATTGAAAATACACCGGGCAGTACCGGTGACAATTGGAATGTACTTATTCCACATTTTAGTTCTGGTGATTTAAAGAATGTACCGGTTGAAGAAATTGTATACCGGTCAATTCTTGTGCTCTCGAATGACATAGCTAGTAGTGGTCTTTGGCATATCAATGATGGTGTGCCGGACACGATAGAGATAAATCCGCCCGGTACGATTACTTATGATTGGGGCCCAGCACTTTTACCTTCTGATTGGATAGGTTGCCAGAACATACCGGAAGATTACCGATGTCCTTATTTCTATTGGACTGAAAATTATAGCGGTGGGCAAATTGGTGATTTGGACTGGTGGCTTTTCGGTGCCGGTTCACGCCGTACATGGGGAGAACGATTTGTGCTTGCTATGATATACGGTGTACGTTCCGAACTCTATCCGGGCATCATGCTTTCAAAGCCGTCGTGGCAAGAGGTATTCTGGGAAGGACTTTGGGGAGAAACCGCGCCGGTTGATAAAATGCGTATGGATTATATCAATCATATTAGCGATGGAAAGCCTATACGGTTAGAAGATGAGATTGCTATGGCATTCTTGCCTCATGTTGGAGCGGCAGCTAATGCGGTTGGTTCTGTGACTTCTGATATTTGGTCTGTTCTGATGATACCGGAACAATTGATAGTTGCTGGCATGAATCATCTCGGGATTTCTTCCGACTATGAACCGATATATAAAAAATATAAGGATCGTGGAGAGAGTCCAAAAGTAGCGGAATACCATGCTTTATCGGAAAGTTGGGAAAATGCAGCCGGTTTAATGGTAGCCCCGACGTTTATATTATCTTTTTCGCCCGGTGAGTGGGTACAGGCGGCAAGAAAGCTAAAAGAAGGAGCGACAAATGTTGCTGAACTTGTTGCTGATAGAAATGTGCGATCTGTCATTTCTAAAAAGTTAACGATGGAACAACGGTTTCATAATATTGCCGCCTTAAAAAACACCGGTGTTATTGGTGTTTTTTCAACGATGGTAAATACAATGAAACAACTTGTTGAAGAAGCAAATGGTGCAATTCGTGCTTCTCAGAAGATGCAAATTATCTTCGTGAATACGGTCAAGTCCTTTGAAAAAAAGGTGGATTTACAAAAAGCGGTAACGATTGCATTAAAAGGTAAGGATGAAAAAGACAAGTTGGCTATGCTTCGTCGTGTCGCTGAAAAGTATAAAGAAGACTTTCGAGGGGTAGAGGCTGATTACACACATATCATTAACTACTTCGACGAACTAATGAAGACACGTCGAACGGCTTATGAAAAAATCCGGGAAACAACGCAATATGCTTTTGAAAATGGACTGCCCAATCCCTACATTCCTAGTTTCGGATACTTCGCAAAATGGCATGAAGCCAATAACCGTTTTTTAGAACTTAAACCGGAATTTAAACATGCTCGGAAAATAGATACTTTGAATGGGGCGAATGCAGATAGTATTCCTGAGATTCTCATTCAGGAATCATGGCTTGATGACCCCCCAAACGTGAAGCAAGCAAAGATTGATATGGAAAATGGTGGTGGCAGTCAGAACTGGATGCGAGCAAAGCGATACTTCATGGCGCATCAGTATAAATCGCTTGTCAATGCAGAATTGAAATCTAACCTCTTTCGGAAAATGAAGGACATTGATGGAGATGTGATAAACGATTATATCAAGTATGTCAAAACAAAGGAACCGCTTGAGCTCCCAGAATTTTCAAAAGAGATTGATGTTGTGATTCGTGGTGTTGGCCCTTTAGACCACCTTTTGAATGCACGCGCTTATATTTTAGAACATATATTTAGAAGTCAACTTGCGGCGAAGTTCAATATAAAAAAAACGGATGATTTTCTTTTAAACTATGGAAATGAATTAGTTCGTTTAAAAACAGAAGCACGAAAAGCGCATGAGATGGCTATTGAAATACGTGAGAATGGAAAGGCTGCCGAACAATATTTAGTTGTGCAATGGGAGACATACAAGAAACGATTGCAACATGAAATGACTGCATTAAGAGCCGGTGATACGGTTGGTACATTAAAACAACTCACGGATGCTGCTGTGGCTTCAAATGCAGAAGTTGCGCGGGGTTGGACATTGTTACGCCAAGCAAATGAAGAAGTTTCTGTTTTTGGTGGAAAGGATGAATGGCTTCCACAACCGATGGGGCGTGACGCAACAATTAAGGAAATGTCACTTTTAGGTTATGAACAAAAGACGCAGGAAATCGTTGGTGACCTATATCCAAAAATGGGAGAAGGAATGCGCGTCGGTGTTGTTGGCGGGCGGAATGTACCCGTTGCGAAAGGTGTAGGCGAATTTATCGGCTCGCTCCGGCCATGCACAATTGTTTCCGGTGGCTGTTCAGGTGCCGATGCTATTGGAGAGGCGGTGGCTGATCATTATGGCATTCCAAAATTAATCTTTCCGGCAAAATGGAAGGAATATAAGAAAGCCTCTAAACGCGGAGACTTGAGTGAACATGAATTTAAAGTTGCTGGCTTGGTACGAAACACAACAATTGCTGAGAAATCAGAAGTGGTGGTAGTCATTGCTTCAAGCCTCATGGAATCGAAAGGTACTTACGACACCTTCTCAAAAGCTCTCAGCATGAACAAGCCTGTTTATTTTTGGGATACGTCCGGTCACATGAAGACGGGTTGGATTGATCCAAAGCATCCGTTTTGGCCATCATCAAAGGGCGCATTACCTTCTGTTGTTTCTAAATATGAAAAAGATTTTGCTCCTAACGACACGCAAGTTGTAAATATTATGCGGGGTTCCGATTTTTATGGTACGACATTTGGAAATCCGTATAAGATAGGTACTGATGGAAACCGTGCTGAAGTCATTAAAAAATATAAGGAAAAGATTCTTCCTAAACTAATGAAAACAGAAGCGTGGCAACACCTTATGGTAAAATGGGTTTATGGCGGCGGTGTGAAGCTCGCTTGTTGTTGTGCGCCGAAACCTTGCCATGGCGATGTGATTGCAGAAGCTATGCGCCAATCCATAACAGAAGGTTGGGAACCAAATCCCGGTTTACTTAATAGCTTTGGTTATAAGCACCCGCAACCATCAGGAGTTGTAAAGACTACACAACCACTTCCCGCTCCGGCAAAATGGCCTGATGATGGTAAATGGACTTCAAACGTAAACCTTCTGCACAACAAAGAATTAAAACGAGAGCAGATGGTACAGGAAACATTAGAGGAAGATTTAGAACGACTTGTGCGCCGTGAAGAGGAATTCGTTCTTAGCGACGGGCATAAAACAGAAGGCGTAATAAAAGATGAAGCGGGTTATGTCCGTCCTTATGGAAAGTTAGAAAGCATTGGTGATATTATTCATGGGGACGTAACAGAAACTATGTTTTACCCCAAACCTAAATCATCATATCTTATTCGCTATGATGATTTATTTTATTATGGTCAATGGATGAAAGCAAAACAATCCATGGAAAGGAAAGCAGCCAACGACGCGAGGTATCGTCTTCGTTCCGGCGAATAGCGGTTTAAGAAAATATTGCTATTGCTAATCCTATTCCTGCCTCGAAATGCTTATTATGCTTGCGCGGTATATACTTTTGTGTTTGCTGTTGACATTGTTTGCAGAGCAACGGTAAAACATTGTTTCGCTTAAACCATGCCGTCGTTCGGCCATGAGAAATTTGATGGTGACATCATGACAACGAATATATTGTTGGCCACTTAACACGTTTTGAACATTCATAACGATTCCTTATTTTGTTGCAAAAATATTAACGAGAATAATATTGTAACAAAATAGAAGTCAAATGTCACAGGTGTTTAATTTGAGAAATCCATTTTTTAGTCTCTGTGCGTATTTGCGATCAACGAGCATATTTCGTATTCGGTCACGTTGTTGTCTGGGAAAAGCAATATTAACTTCTTTCGCCCAATTGATAAGTTGCCTATGAGAAAACGGGTCTGTTTCATATCCTAGCTCTGCGTTATCAATTGCTTTACAAATTAAATCACATACCTTTATATCGTCAAGCACTTGTTCATCGCTGTCGTTCAGAACGCAATTGCGTTCTACGATTACCTCATTTTTAACTTCCAGTTGTTGCGTTTTTTCTTGTAAAATTTTATTTAGAGTTGCAATTTGTTTTTCCAACGTCTTAGCCCGTTCGTCTTCCATCTCCTGAATGGAAACCTGATAATCAGATGCTTTTGACTGCAATGTTTTCAGTCGTTCTTCCATGGCTTTTTGATGAGCTAAATCTTTTGCGTTAAAAGTTTGCCAGCCTTTCGTTTGCTTATCTAACAGTTGAGAGAGGCTATCATTAAATAGGATTTCTTGTGTTCTCAGTGTTTTTTGAAAACCGTCGTTTAACGATTGGAGTGTCATCGTTGTTTTCTTCCCTATTCGTTCCGATGCATCTTGAATTTGAGAATCCAACGTAGAAGCCTTTGAAGCAAAGGTTTCACCAAATTTATCAAGGTGAGATATTTGTTTTTGAAAGAAATCATTGTTTGCGGTGAAGGTTTCTTTCAATCCTGTTGCACGTTTGTTGTAATGTTGGATATTCGCATCCCACTGTTTCATAGCCTCTTTTGTTTTCTGATTGGTTTCTCTGATCTGAATGAGATTGTTTTCAGAATCCTTGTTTAAATCAGTTAATTGAGTTGCTCTCTCCTGCCATTGTCGTTTCATTTCATCAGTCTTAACTGCACGTTGTTTCATAACATCATCTAATTCACCGATTTGATTATTGATGTCATCAACCTCATGCTGTATGGCAATTCCATCATCAAATCGTTTCTGAGTTACCGCCCTTGTCAATCCTAGTTTTTTTCGATGATAAACAATGAACCCACCCATTAACTCAACGAAGAACGAAAAGAAAAAAACCACGACCCCAAGAACTGTCTTTGGGTTTGCACCAAAGAAATTACCAAGTTGTATCCAAAGTGGATGCATCGAATCAGTCGATGAGCCAGCGGTGTTTTTTAAGCGTTCTAAAGCCTCGCTATAAGCAGTATTGGCGGCCTGATACGCTTGAAAACCCTCTATTTTTGCTTGTGCGGAGTTTGAATTGCCACCACCATTTAAATATGGGTTGGGGCAATACCTATTATAATAAAACTTTTGCCCATAACTACCTGTTGCATAAGCCGGGTTGCAGCGATTTGTGACTTTCCCGATGGTTCCAGCGCGTGCATTTGCACTATTTTTAGCCGGCTTCGACCAATAGGCGTTTGCCTTGCTTACACTTTGCGCGTTCAATGCGTTCTGGTTAGCAATTTCACCGTTCGCAGCCCCAATGTCAACACCCGCGTAACCTGACAGACTTTCCATTTTAGCCTTGGCATTTTCAACAGTCGAAACGGCTTGCTGGTATGCCGCCGAATTTGCAAGGCGTTTCTGTGAGTCAACATTGACGGCCTCAAGCGAAAAACCATAGGCTGCGAGTAAGGATAAAGTGAAAAGAAATCCGTAGGCGGTAATATACTGATTGATGATGGTTTCATTTTTTAAATAACCACCTTGGGCCAATGCCCGCCCGATGAAATGAAGCATCAAAATTCCAGCTAAATCCAGCAAGATAGCTGTGCTGGCATAAACGAAGGATATGAATCCTTCACCAAATGTCCGATAAAAAAGCATGGACATTATCACGCTGAACAAGATCAACCCTGTGCCAATAAAAGCTGATCCCCGCGATTCCCAACGACTGGGCGGAGGATATAATGTCGAAGATAAATTTTGTAGATGTTGATAATCATTTATGGTAGTATTCATATAATCTCCTGAATAGCTTTACGCCAATAAAGCTATTCGTTAAAGTAGATTGTCGTTAAGCGTGGGCATTGCTCACGCTTTTTTTTTGCTTGCGTTTTCCTATTTCTATGTTAAAGTAATATTAATTATGGATATAAACATATCCAAATTTAATGTCATATTAACATAGAAATGGGAAATGTCAAAATGCCTGATAAAGAAATGAAGGGTATGAAAATCGAAATGCCTGAAGGAATGCACGAACAATTTAAGAAAATTTGCGCCAAAGAGCGTCGGAGTATGGCTGCAATGATTTTGTATTTAATTGACCAGCTCATTATTGAACATAATAAGAAAGTATAAAAAATTATACTTAGGTATAAAAATTTGACTCTTTTATCACTATCGTTTAGAATGTGCTTTTTCAATTTAGAGGATTTTCTATGAAATATTTTCAAACGATAGTGATTATATTATTATTTTATGCAGTTCCTACCTATGGCGGCTGGGTGCCAGACTCAGCCGTCAATAACGATGATGTCACGTTGAAGTTCAAACTCAAAACTGCGGATAAAAAGCCTGTTGATGGCGTTGAAGTTTTTGTCACGCCTGTCTCAAATGGCGATTTATTAATGGATGACGAGTCGTTGTCGCAAACGCAGTCTGTGAAAAGCGACAACGAAGGTTACGCTATTTTTAAATTGCCACGCGGTAGTTATTTCGCAGGGGCTTTTCATCAGGGCGTAATGACTTATTATTCCAAAAAACCTTCCCTTTACGACGCAAGCATTGTTAGTGTTTATGCTAAGACATCCACGAAAACGTTTTATGTTTATAACGATTACTGGCAAGTAATTAATACGCCTAAAGATGCTGCGCTTGTTTTGCAGTACAAGAAAGATAGAGAAAGTATTGAAGTTGTTTGTTCAAAAAAATGTCCAGAGCGAATAAAGGTTTATCACGATGGATATTCACTTTCTAAACGCTGGTTTACTTGGACGAATAATGCTACTGCTGGAACGCTTGTACTTCATCCAATTGGTTCAAAACCCATTGGCACAACTTATTTGACGAATTATGCAACAGGCACAAAGACATTAAACACTTTTCGATTCGGTGCATTTTCTTCCAGTGAATTAAAGCGTGCGGCTACTTTTGATACAGATGCTACGTTTGAAATGACAGAACCTACTGAAGTCGCAGAGCGTTCGTCCACTAGTACAGATGAAGCAGATGATAAAACTGAATCGCCTCAACAAACTTTAATGCCTTCTGAACCTATGCCTTCTGGTTACATGAAGCAAAAGAATGGCTTTGGTGTAAAGGTATGGTGGTGGAATGGAAACGGAGATTATGCTTTTGCTTTGAAGTCACCAAATGAAAATTATAACGGTGCAATATACGCCTATCGTTATAAAAATGTTGGTTACAACCAACATGATTGCGAATATCAACAAGACCCAAACGATATAGCTTCATTTTTAAATCGTGAGATTAAGCGTGACATAGAAGAGAAGTCAAGTTCTGGAGCCGCTTTTACAGATTGCTTGAAAGTCATCACTCCTAGAGAAGATAATTATGGCCTTGCTTGGAATTGGACCGATGATGACAAGTATGTTGATCAGGATAATGGCTGGTCCTATCTTTTTCTTGAGGAAAATGAAGACTGGGAAATTATTGAGGCTAAAAATAATACTGATGGTATAGTTTACGAGCATAATGGTTCCAAAGAATTGGAATGCCAATACATGAGCGATGGTAATAGCATCAGGATGGCTATGGATGACTGGATTAAAAACCCAAGTGTCTGTCTAAAAAGAAAAGATGCTGAACCTATTACTACCAAACCAGAAGTTGTTAAGGTAACGGAACCTGATGTCATTGAGAATCCTGTTACAGAAATAGTGCCTGAACCTGTAGTTTCTGAACCAAAAGATGACTTAGTTATTGTTACAGAACCAGAACCAGAAAACACTGTAATAGAATCAGAACCTGTCAACGTAGCTTTCCAATTTACACCTACTTATGCCTCTACTGAATATCCCGCACAACCTGATTCACCATTGATATTGGGTTCAAAATGGACGGGGGGCAAAGACTATACAGGCTGCTACCCACAATTGGACGGTGTTTATTGTCCAACTGGCGGTGATAAGAATCGGTGTTATACTTTTAAGTCAACGGGTGAAGTAGCTTGTTGGGCAGCGACTTACGATTCTAATAAATGGATAGAATCTTATCGGAGTAGTAGGTATGAAAGAGGGGATGTAGTTTTTACAAATGGATTTAAAACATTCTTTGAAGGAAGGATTAATACTGTATTTTCAAGGATAAAAGAACCTTGTTCTCTTCTTTACGGAATGGTCAACTACTGTTCTGTTGATGGTGATACAACACAGCTTGTTGCCCAAGATTGCCTGTTGTTTCCGAATCATCAGTGGTATTGTCCCACAAAAGAAACTGTTGCGCTGTTAGAAAATGCCTCCCAAAGGGAAGTAACAATGGATTATTCGTCTATTCCTATGCCTACATTGGATGATGACGGTTGTTTTCCTTTCGGCGAAAAGCGATTTAACAATCTCTATTGTGAAAATACGATTAGCGATAATTGTACATTATATCATAATGACAAAATTGCTTGTCAAAAGTTGCCTGAAGCGAAATGGCTCGCCAATGCTGGTGAGGGTGAATATGATGATATTGATTTTGGTTATTCATCTTATTATATTCGTGAAAGAATGGAGAGCTTTAAAAAAGCAATCCGTTTTCAACTTTATTGGACATTGGATACTGGCTTAGAAATTTATATTGTACTTGAAGATAAATTCTATCGTATTCATAAAGACGCCGAGATATGGAAACATATCAATAATCCAACGGAACGGTGGGATACTGTCAAAATCATTGTATATTACTTGGGACAGAATATGCTTATGCCACAATTGGAAGGTGTGGCGACATTGCCTCCAAGAATGGAAAATACTCCTATTGATAAGTATAAGAATTTGCCGGGCTATAATGGCTGGAAATATTTTACCGCTAAAGGTAGTTCTTCTATTTCAAAACGGAATGGGTGGAATTTTCAACTTGCTTACCCAGAAGAGGGGTTGCTTTACAGAACAAGTAATTCAAGCAATTGTAACCCATTGGGTATGAGAACGCAAATTATTGATTGGAACGCATTGCAAGGCTTGCCAGAAGAAGCACAAAATGATTTTCATGCAACAGATTTGTCGACTACTTATTGGCGGCATGTGCTTTCAAATGATACGGGCATGAAAGATTGCGCTGAACTTGTTGAATTTAACGACGTTATGCATCCTGAAGGTTTTAAAAACAACGAGCCATTTACGAAAATCAGGGAAGTGCCATTTTCTAAATTTAAGCAGGCGGATAATGGTTTGTACTATTATATGGAACCTCGCCCTGAGTTGAGTCGTTATAAACTTGGATTTGCTGTATATGATGAAAAGCATGGAGATGTTTATATGGCACCTAGTTTAAATAGTACTTGTGTTCGCACGGAAATGGTAAAGGACTGGGGTGATTATGATGTGTCTCAACGTTTACCGTCAAAAACACGAAAAGGTTTTCTGGAATGGGTGGCAACTTACGATAACGAACCTGAGCGGTATGATCATAGATGGCCAAACAATTGTTATGGAAGACCTTATTATGATAATCCGGAAAAGATGAATCCTGATTTTTTCTCTGAAGGTAGACCAAAAGGTACGAAAAGCAAAAGTGTTGTGGAAGAAGTCGTAAAGGATGTGGCAACAACGCCGGGATTGATGAGCGGATTAGTGGATACGCCTCCCAAAGTGGGAAGTAAAGAATGGTGTGATTTACCACGGAACTTAAACGAACCTGGATGTAAAAATAGTCATAGCACAACGATTATTCCCGATAAACCAGTGCGTATAGGCCCGACGATAGAACTAGAGTTTAATCGTTTCACATTACAAAGTTTAGCTTTGAAAGGAAAGTTTATTCTTTACAAAGGTAAGCGTTATGGTGATCATATCTACGATGGAAGTGATTGCGCTATGTTCAAGAATACAGGTAATCGTGAAGCATGGCCTGAAGTTTATGGTTGCGTTCAAGCGGACTATGTGTTTAAAATGCCACCAGAAATGGCAACAGAATACTTCGGTGTTCTTGAACCAGAAGCCGTTATCGTAAAGGATGACTCCTGCATTGCATACAAAAATCATACGTTCTGCTCAAATGGTATGCTTAACTGGAATGTGTATAAATGCGTTTGGGTTAAAGGATGTGATGATCAGCTTTGTGACCATTCGATACCAAAGCCCATCGCTGATGATCCAAAGCCCATCGTTGATGATCCAAAGCCCATCGCTGATGAACCAAAGCCCATCGCTGATGAACCAAAGCCCATCGCTGATGAACCAGAACCTGTTGTTGACCCAAAACCTATTGTTACAAACCCTGTCGATTATAACCAGGGAGTTTCAAGAGAGGGACTAGTCAAAGGCACTTCATGTTTAGTTTGGAACAGCGAACTATATTGCCTTAACGGAAAAGGACCTGAATTTGTAACTCTTGTTGATGGCAGTAAAGTTTTAAAGGGAGGTTCTTTTGAAACAGTAGAAAGAATAAAGCCAGTGGAGGAGACGAATGAACCCTCTTATCGACAAGGCCAAATAACAGACAAATTATTGGATAGCAATTGTTTGTTGTGGGCTGGTGTAAGATATTGTCGGAATGGTGAAGGGCCTGAGTTTGTTGTTATTTTTGGCGATGAAAAAGTGTATAAGGGCGGGACAGATGCGGAAGTTATTGAAAGCACTTGCTACTTATATTACGATGAAATTTATTGTTTGAACGGTGGAGGCAATAATCATCTCATTGATACGCAAGGGCATAAGTATTTGAAAGGCGGTCATGAGAAAAATGTAATGGCGATTACAAAGAAAGCACCGCATTCGATAATATTTATAAACTCTGCAATATCTGTTGATAAATCAACACCAACAACTGAAGTCAAAGAACCTCAACAAGAAGTCGTTGAAGTCAAAGAACCTCAACAAGAAGTTGATTCGTCCGATGCAGTTGAACCATCGTATCGACAAGGCCAAACCAGTCAGGTTTTAAGTGCAGGTGAAAATTGCATACGTTGGGAAAACACAGACTATTGTCTTAATGAAAACGGCCCCAATTACGTCTTGCTAGGCAATGGAGACAAGGTTTTTGAAAAGCCTTATATTGAAAATAATTGTCATTCTTATCAAAGCCAGAAATATTGTCGGAATGGTGTAGGTCCTGAATATATTATGGCGAAAGCAAATGGTATCAAGTATTTGAAAGGCGGTACTGAGAAAATTGGCGTGACATCGCCTATTGCTAGTCATGGTTGGATATATGTCGGTGCATCTTTCGCAGGTACTGACAGTACCACTATCGTTGTTGAACCTATTGGGGGAACTGAATTAACATTCGAGGAAAAGAAAGAAATCCGTCGGGAAGCTCAAGGTCAAGCTGCACAGGATGTAATAAATAGGAGTGATGCGGCTAATGGTACAAGCGGTAATGTAATTACTGGTAATCCTGCCATAAATGCTGGTGCATGTATTGGCTTAAATTGTGATTGATTATTCAAATTGTAAAAATGGGAATTCCCATTTTTACAATTACACTTTAATTTTTTTATCATTAAAAAATATGCTTATGAAAAAACAAATCATTACGGCCTTAATGCTATTGTCAGGTAGCAGTTACGCTGCAACAGCCACGAAGGTAGAAGTTAATCCAATGCCAAATTCTGCCTTTGTGTTTCAGACAGGTTATGGTGTTTTGATAGAGTACGATTATTTTGAAAATAGTTTTACAACCTGTACAGGAATTAAGGGGCAATTATTACAAAATGATGACGGGCAATTGATGATCACAACTCCTTATGACTTACGTTTTGAAAAATTGCTTTTATTAAGGCAAAATACGACGACTATTGATAGTGAATTAAAAGCCTGTCAGGCTATGGCAAAAGAAATTGATTTGCCTGTGATGCTCGCGGGCAAACAAATTATTGATGAAGACGAAAGTGTCGAAGATGATAAGGTGGAAAAGGATAAAGTTCCTAAATGGTGGGAAGAATTTTCTGAAACTCAAGACAACGATTGGGAGTACACGCTTTTTAAAACGCTTGGTGATAGAATAGAAGTAGCTATTATGTCGCCCGATGGTGATTGGTACGCGCCTGACTTGGAAAATCGTGCCTGCTTTTCTAAGACAACAAGCCTGACAACAATAAAAAATGCGCTTGATGATGTCGTTGAAGAGTGGGTTGATAATGAAAACGAAGATGCTTTCTTTAATTGCGTGAAAGCGCAGTAAATGTCCTTAACCCGCTTTGCCCCTAACAGCATGGCAATTTTTGCATTTTTAAGCAACGATGGATATGGATTAAAAAATCCAACGCGTGTGTCGGATGCACAGGATGCACTTAAAATTTGAGCAAAAAAAAACCGTCTCGATTTTTCGAGACGGTTTAAAAAATATCTGTTATTCGGAGCGATTAGGCTGATAGGGATTAAAAAATAAAATGAAACCTCGCGTAAAACTACTTAACGCGGACATATTAAGAAAGTACCCTATTTTTTTTATTAATATATGGTGAGTTTCATAAGTAGTCTCCGGTAAATCCCAAAATGTTTTTTTCTCAATAGCTCCTTGTAAAATCAGTTTTAACGCCAAGCTATCGCCTTCTTCCCAATACTTGTTTAAGTCGCTATAGCCCGAATAAAGACAAGGATTGAAAACTACCCCCGCCTTGTCTGCACAAAATTCAAGACCATAAGCTCTGGCTTGGATGCCAAAAAATATTGCACGTTCTTCATTTGTTACGGTATATTTTTCTTGTATACCACGTTTTTGTGGGTTAAAAACGTGGTGTATCAAAAAATCCAGATGTTTTGGTATGAGTGTGCTGTTTGTTTTTATGATCCTTTCCATATTTTCAAACAGACAAACAGGCAGTTCTGAAAAAATAGGACTGCCTGTGTTTACCTTTCGGTTTATTTTCATTGAGTCGCCATACCTTTTGGTGTTAACATACCGATGGTCTTTATTACTTCCTTCATGTTTTCAAACAGGCAAATTGGCAATTCTGTTAAGGCTTTAAAGCCATAATTTTTACATAGGGCATTTTCCGGATGCTTCATCACGAATTCTTCTGATAATTCGCAACCTTGAATCAGTCCTTGAAGTTCTTTGTATTGTGCTGTTGAAATCGGTCGTTCTCTTTTCCATGCTGTGAGAATTTCATTGAATTTTTCTAAACCCTCGCTTATTCGGCCAGGGGTTAAGTCTTCGATGACTTGCTCATCATTTTTTGTTCTCAAAAAATTGAGAACAAAACTTCTGGTCGGTTTTGTCTTTGTACCTTTGCCGTCGGTTGTGCATTTCTCCAAAAGCATCGGCAATTTGCCTTTGATTTCATCCGCTCGCTTTTTTGAGTGAATTTCGTTTACCTTTTGTGCAAGCCATATTCTCAGGTTTGAAAAGTTTTCGTCGCTTAACAGTTTTGGGTTGGCGAACCCTTCATTTTCTAACCTCTTTGTTACGATATCATATGAAGCATGATCATGTTCGCTAAGAAATTTCATGTTCGCTGCTACTTCAGTTATGGCTTCTAGTGATTTTATGGGAATAGCAGAAGCAGCTTCTACGTTTTCTTCACGGCGTTTTTTCGTATCGTTTATAGCACGAGATACACTATTTCTCAAATTTGTCGTATCGGGATAATTTCCAAAATTTGATGTTGCATCGGATGTATCAGGCTTTGGTAATGACTTAACCGCGTTTACCTTGAGATTTGGGTTTACTATTTTTTCCGTAAGAACGACATCGTCCATTTCCTCACGAGAAGTCAATCCTCGCAGTGCATCGGGAAACATATCACGAATAGCAAATGTCCGCGCTCGGATTTGAAGCATCCGATTCGTATATGTATGCCAAGGGCCGTCTTTTTGGAAAAGCCCCGCTCTTGTAGCGTCTGCTTTTGAAAAAGTACGCACAACGTCTTTACGTCCTTTGCGCTTGACTGTGCATTTAGCCACCATATTTTGTTCGTCGAATTCTTCCGTGATGTCCTTAAAATCTGAATGTACTGTTGCTAAAGCTAATAATGAATCGCCCCACACTGTAAATCTTCCTTTTACGAGCATAATATTTTGGACAGCTTGCATCGGCGATAAGCCAATTTCCAAACCAAGCAAAATGGCAGCAAATGTCGTTTCCGCGGAACCTTTCAATCCGCTACCTACAGCGGCTGAATTTGCGAGTACGCCTGCTAGCCACCAAAGCTGTTTTACATCATTGAACTCTGCGACGTAAGCTACCTTAGCAACAGAACTGTTCACCTCAAATTTAAGAGGCGGCATATTATTTCCGCCTTTCACTTCTGTTACTGTTTCTTGACTTGCTTTCATAGCCATGATAATATGTTTCCCTTTGATTTTTGTGAAAAAAAACGGCTGTCCTGCCAGACAACCGCTTTCGTTTAAGTTTTAAGCATCATGTAAAGCTCGTTACGACGTTCTCTCCATGGACGTTTTTGAATGGTATTGCGTGCATACTGGTTCGTCGGCAAGCCATTCAGATTGATTTAGGTTGTGCTTGTGTTTACCAACGTATTGGTGTAAATATTGCGCTGTAACGACATAATTGTTGTCATTTGCAGCTTCACAACTTGTTTCCGAATTGTGATTTGCCTTCAATTGTTCGTCTTCCCATCGTTCAATTGCACGTTTCGCAAAATGTGCTAAAGGTTCGCACGTTGCGATGGCATCACAAATAGCCATCTCAAATTCAACAGTGCGGTCGCAAGGTATGCCACATACTATCCTGCCAGATGGTGTGGCTGTGTATTCTGCGAGCACTTCAGATATTGAATAGTCTGAGAAATCAAACGTTTCGATAATGTGATCCATAATATTTACTCCAACACCGCCTAACACAAATAGGCGGTGCCTATTGTGTTTAACAGAAAATTGGAGGTAATTCTTGCATTTCGGGCTTACGAGGAGGAGTAAATCGAACGACTTCAATATCTAACGATAAGGATTCCGCAATCCCTATCATCAGATAAGTACCGCTTTGGTTTACGTTTCCATCCCAAAATGCGATTAGGTGTGTGGCATATTCTGCCATTTGACGATTTCTGAAATAACCTGCCTGTTTTCCATGAGATTGCCATTGTTCAGGCATAACTGGAAAGCTCTTAATATTTATGAGTTTTTTCAAACTACTTTGGTTTTCTTCAAACCATCTTCGGCCCAGTTTATCTGCACCTCTTGCTTCGCCGCAAACAATTTCTATTGTTCGTGAAAAATTCTGATAATAGAAATTATTTAGACATTCTGCTAATAAAGGATAATTTGTAAAGCTACGACATCCCGCGACGATGAGTTTAGAATGGTTCGTCATTGTTCGCACTGTTTACCTTTTCTTCTTCGTAAACAATATGTTTTGCACATTGCTCCCAGAGGGTTCGTAGGATTGGAATGAATATATCCAGTTCACCTTCAGAGAGAAAGTCATGATTTTTAGAAGCAATTTCCTCTAAAGAATCGCAAAAAGTTTTTGCCGTTGTTATCGTCTTCGGATAAGAGACGATATTTGTTATAATTTCTATTTCCATGTTGAAATTATGAGCGTAAGATAGCCAATTGCTACCCGTTAGTACATCGAAAGCGATGCACTAACGGGTAGGAACTGACTGGCATCATCAGACAGTGAGCATCACCTCACTGCGACACAAGCCCAACAATGAGCTTGTGTTTCGCCGCTAATTCTTGATAAGCGTCATAATATCGTTATCAAAATTTCTATTCAAGGTGAAAAAGCCGCCATCAACAAACTGCTCAATGAGGTTTCCTGCTGTTTTCATATCGCACCGGATTAATTTCGCAGTCCAGACTATAATGGCCGTTAAATCGTATTGGTGCTCATTCAATTGTTGGAAAGCAATCTTTAGTTTTTGGGCGTGAAACGGTTTGACTTCAAATTCCTGCATTTCTAACGCAAGATATAAATCCGTTTCTACAATTGCCTTCACCGCCTCTAAAGGCAGCGTTTTTGACGTAAACAAAACCTTCACTTCATAGTTTTCGTTTGTTCTTTTGCCACGGCGTATTTCCATCCCTTCATGGATGAAAGGAATCGTACTTGCGCTCATCGCATTGTCCACAAACTCTTTTGCTTTACTTTGCTCATGAAAAGGGAGCGAAACACTACAGAAAATCTCAGGATTAAAACCCTCCTGCCATACCCGATTCGTAAAAACCGCCCCTTTTAAAGGACCGTTTATGATATGCCTGGAAACGCATTGATCGTGACGTGAATAGGCTTTTCCAAAAATTGCTGATTTGCGTGCTGTATTAAATTCATTTTTCATAGTAGTGTCCTATTATCTGGATTGAAAAATAACACCTTTTGTGTATCGCCTGATTGTAAAAGAACATAAAATTAAACATAAGTACATTATACAGTATTGCAGGAATAAGTCAAGTCTTTTTTGTAACTTTTTACAAGCATTTTAGTCATTATAACTAATTGATTTTAAAAGAGTTTTGCGACAGATTGTTTTCTGTTACAGAAACAAAATAAATATTTTTTTGAAACGGGCATCTCTACATGATTAACTGCTTTTAATCTCTGCCGTATTAAGAATCGGCTTTTATAAAAAGGAATAATATATGGTATATCTAACTTGATTTATAACGAAAACTTAGGCATTCGGCATGTCTTTGTCTTTGTTTTTTTGTTTTTTCCCCACTCCTAAAAAACAGAAATTAATGGACCAAAGTAAAATTTTTTTGGCAGATTGATTTTTGAAATGTTGAGGAACGAGTGGAGCCCCCAAAGGCGGAGGCGGAACGGTTTACTTTTACCGAGATTTTAAAATTGTTTTTTTTAATTCTTAAACCCTTACTTTTATTAATTTTCCGAGAAAAAGATACAACACCGTCAAAAATAAATATTGACATTACGTTTCTATACTGTTACAATACGCCCAATTATTTATTTGTAACAATATGAGGCTGCCATGAGTAAAATAGGACGAAAACCCGCTTTCAAAGACCAGAAAACGGGCATGGGCGAAAAAAATTACACAATGCGCGTACCCGCTAAAATTTATGAACAGGTTCAAAAACTCGCCAAAGATAGAGGCATTAAAATTATCGAAGCGTCCTATATGCTTTGGGGGCAAGTTAGCCAAGAGCCTGACGAAATTCCTATCACACAAATTGAATACGAGCAGGTAAAGCAAAGAAACGTTCACTTAAAAAAAGAGAATACGCATCTCACCGAGGATAATGCCGTCCTCAAAAAAGTAGCAGAAGAAAGTGAAGCAGCTAAAGAGCGTGAACGACTTGTCTTCATAGCTGCAACTGAAGCTTTGGTTGAAAAGAAAGGCGGTTTCTATCACAACAACCAGAGTAATGATGAGAAGCATAGTCAGATCGCATTAAAATTGGAAGGATTAGAAAAGAAGTTAGAAACAGAAAAGATTTTGGCACGAAATGCAGTTGAACTACGCGGCGAAGCAGTGCGTGATTTGAAAAAAGCTGAAAATGAATTGGATACGGCAAGGGAAGGGATTCAAGAATTGAAAAGTGAACTGAAGGAATGCCGTGATAGCTACGAAGGGAAAATTCATGAAATGGTGCAGGATTATGAATGTGCTCTAGAGCAGGCAGAACAACAATGCAAGGGGGCAAATAAAGAACTTGATATACAAGTTGACGCGCTCATTTCAGAAAATGTGGTATTAGAAGGGAATTTAGAAGCAATTCAAGGTGAGCTTAAAATGAAAACGCACGATCTTCAAGGCGAGCGTTTATTATCGACTTCCCTCAGAAAGGAATTAAACAAAGCTGAAAGTGAATTGCATAAATTGAGGAAAGAAATCAAAGATGCAGAAGAGGAATTGGCGAAGACAATTGATAATATGGAAATAATGGTTGAGTGTGATATAGGAGAACTCAACAATGAAGGTTTAACTTATATTGAAAAATTGGAAGAGTCCAACAAAATTCAACAACAAACTGTGATTGGAAATATCAACACACACTTTGCAGCAGAAGGAAAATTAAAAGCCCAAATTATCCACCAAGAACAAATTATCTTGGGTTATGACATTTGTTTTGATCTAAATAAAGGTGCAGTTAAAAATAAGGACGTGGTATTTTTAACACAAGAAAACGCTTCTCTCATCAGCGAAATGAGTTTATATAGTGAACTCGCTGATGAGATTTGGCCAAAAGCGAAAAAAGGGCGGGGTCTCAGTTGGGATAAGTCTAAATGCTTACTAGAGAAATTGGGCTATGTGGATTGATACTTCTTGGCTTCCTCTGCTATAAATTCAAGGTTTTGTTGAATTGTATCAATTGCGTAATTTACCTTATCAATTTTTCCTCCTTCAACAGCCTGAAGAAGAAAATTCAAACAAGGTAGTGGTGTTCTAACACCAAGAAAAATATAATAAATATCCATACCCTCTTTTATCATATTGGTAATTGGTGAGTTATCAAGAGAACCAAGTTCATAATTTTTGATCGTTTGTGCATGAACATTTATTTTTTGTGCTAATTCTTTTTGCGTCATGCCTAAACGATTACGCTCCTGTCGGAATCTTTTTGCGTGAGTCGTCATAAGAAAATTCTCAAATAAAGCTCCTATTGAAACACGCAAAAGTCGTATCATCAAGCATTTTAAGAATAATTATAAGGCATTAACAATAAAAGTATAAGTATTGACTTTAGGTATAAAATATTGTACTTTATTATTGGCGCAAAAAAAAAGCTGACAAGATATGCCAGCTTTCTAAGAATTTTCAAATTACCTTGTACAGATAAAAATATTTAATTTGAAAGTTTTAGGACACCACTCGAAAAAAATTCAATCTGTAAATGAAGCCTTATCAATACAAAATAATTATGTTGATAATTATACTCTTTTTGAAAAAGAAATCAACTTTTTTTGATTATTTTTTTTGGAAGGTTTCGAGGCTTAGTCGAAAATGGATAAAAAAAACTATTCAAAAGAAGCTGAACAATCTGTTATCGGCGGTTTAATGCTCAACGATGCGGATTACAATGAAGTTTTAAAAATCATCGCGTCTGAACATTTTCATGCAGACAGGCATCGAAAGATATTTAGGGCTTTAATTGCCTTAAAAGAATCTAATACGCCGTTCGATCCTATCACATTAACTGAATATCTAAATGAGCAACATCAACTCAAAGCCGTTGGTGGTGGCGAATATATAGGTAAACTCGTCAATCAAACACCAAATTCATCAAATGTTGTTGCTTATTCAAGGATTGTTCGGAAATACGCTTTTCAACGTGAACAAATAAAACTTGCTCAAGAATACATTAGTTTTATCACTCTAGGGAATTTCGATAAAGCAAACGAAGTAAACGATAAAATAACACAATTCTGCGCTGTCTATAACCGCGAAATCACTTCAGAAAATTCAATGAAAGTTCGCACCATCGGTGAATTAGTGGAAGCGGACATACCACAAGCAGAAGTAGTCATTAATCCGATTTTATGCACTGGCGAACAAATGCTGATCTTCTCGGAACCCGGGGTTGGGAAAACGCATTTTGCGACTGAGTTAGCACTTGGCGTTGGTTTAGGTGGGCAAGCCTTGAAATGGGATTGTCCTAAAGCCCGACGTGTTCTCATAATTGATGGCGAAATGCCATTGAACGCTTTGCAAGGGCGTTATAAAAACACATTAGATATACTCGGATTGAAAGATGTTGGAAATGTGAAAATTGTTTCTACACTTGAGGAAGCAAATGAAACAGTGGACTTGATGCAAAAGAGATGGCAAAGCTATTTTGACCAAATTATTGAAGATGAGCAAATTGAATTTGTCATCTTTGACAATATTAGTGCACTGTTTGCTTTTGACCAGGTGAAACAAAATGAATGGACAAGTGCGAAGAACTGGTTGCTCAAACTCAAAAATAAGAATGTTAGTGCTATTCTTATTCACCACGCTAATCGGGAAGGCAAGTTTTTTGGGACAAACGATATTATTAAAACGGCAGAAATTGTTATAAAGTTGGAAAAACCAGAAACAGAACTATTGGGAAACAGCACACACATTATTGACGGTTCGTTTGAAAAGCATCGCAATCTTGCACCTGGGGAAGCTGTCGAGCCATTTAGATGCGAATTTAACGATCAAGGATTTAAAATCACAGAAAGTCCAAACTCTGCAAATGGTGTCAAGAAAACTGTTATGAACTGCATTGATTCTGGAATCAATACAGCTAAACGAATTGCTGTAGAACTTGAAAAGAAATCTGACACTGTCCGAAAATGTCTAAGCCGTATGAAGAATGAGGGATTAATTGAACTAAAAGATGAAACAAAAGGAATTTGGAAGCCTGTTGAAAACGCGATTATTTCAACACTTTCTTATGGAGAACGTGTTGAAACTATAAAGAAATTACCGACAATCCAATCGTATCAACAACCCTATATTCCATCTGACGAACATATTCCAGATTGTGAATGGATTATCAAACCTCACCATAATGATATTGTCAAGGCCATTATGGAATTGGAAGAAGCTAATGAATTAATTGACGAAGGTGCTGTTATAACACGCATTTTAAGTGACCCTAACAATGGGGAACGACACACAATGACAACAATTCCTACGACCATAGATGACCTTGTCAAAAACGATATTCTCTTGTGTGACATATCTGGTATCTTGCAATTAAACGAATAATAAGTTAATATTGTTACAATGAATGTAATAGAATAATATTGTAACAATATTAACTTACTAACATTGACCCAAAATATCCTCTAATTGCGTTTTAAACAAATGCACTGTCCGCAATCGAGGAACATATTCAACAGGAATATCATATTCGCTTAATCGAATTTCTGAACGAATATGTTCGTTTATTTCAGAAAGTAACTTTATAATAAGAATTTTCAAATGCGCAGAACGGGATATAAATTTTGTTCCACGTTCATAGCGCATAATAACGTGGCGTGACATATTCATTACTGCGCCCAGTTCGGCTTGCGTCAATCCAATTTCAACACGTATATCTTGAAATTGCTCTTTTGACATGGGCGTGTAATAAGTGAAAGCGAAATTATTGTTTAATGGTTTTTCATTTTTTTTTGCAGCCAATATTTTTAGGTAAGCTGCCTTTCTTTTGGGATTCGAGACGACTCGCTTATAACTTTTACGACCTTCTTTCTTTGATTTAACAACTTGTATTTTAGGAATCATAATGAGTACCAACCCTCCAGCTTTTTTTGCAAAACCTGTCAGTGCAAAATTGACAGAATCAGAACGTGAAAAAATGCAACTTTCGGATGCGGCTGCTGATATTAAAAAGAAAAAGGAATTAACTCGTTACAAAGAAACAGAACCTGTTTCAATTCCCACGTTTCCCTGCTTAATAAAAAAGATTACTGTGTCGCAGAACGGAAATATTGAATTAACGCTCTCCATCCAAGACTTCCCTGTGGAAGACGAACGTGCTTCCATTTACGGAAAAAGAGACGGCACTGGTTCAGTGGGTGGAATATTAATGTATGTGAATGCCCATTGCTTGGAAATTATAGCAGACTTAAATGCCATCATTAAAACGGAGAATGTATGAAAATACAATCTTGGCCACTTCTTTTCTTGTTTCTCATTTCAAGCAGTTTAGCTGAGACTGTTACACCAACAACAATATCCGCTCCCTCTTTGCAGCAAAGCGATTATAGCATTTTCAACCAGGCACTTTCAATCGTTTACGAACAATCGCAAACGATTATTGGAAAACAGAAGTTGTTGGGTCTCAACATCCAATCATCAAATCTCAGTGTTGATGTTAAATTAGCCGCTGGGTATTCTGAAAAGCAAACACAAGAGTTCGCTCCAGGATTTGACCAAAGAGGCGTTATTACGGCAACCTACCCCCTTTTGGGTGGTGTAACACAAACAGACAAGGATAAGGCGACTGCCTTAACAGCCTATTACGAATCGCAAGACAACTTAAAAAAATCCTTTCTCGCCAATATGCGTGAGTTGCGGATTTTAAAGCAGAAAATGGATTCACAAATAAGAATTCATCGACTGCGCGTGGATTTGCTCAAACGAGCCCAAAAAAATAACAATGATGCTATTAAAGCAGGGCGTGCACAAGATTCTGTGGATATAGTACCTTTTGTAGATGCTTCGCTTACTGCTGAAGCCAATTCTGACTTATCAATAATTGAGTTAAAGGCGCGGCTTGAGGAATATTCAAGGGGCTATGGTGGTGAACGCTGGATTGAATTACAAGGATTGATCATAAACTATGTTAAAGCAATGGGCAGTAAATCTTTATAATGGCTTTACACTTATTGAAATGGCTATATCTTTAATCATTCTTGGTCTTCTCGCCAATTACATAATAACACCTTTAAAAATGCACAGACAAACTCAACAATACACACAAACTTCCAAGATAATGGCAGAAATAAAAGATGCGTTATTAGGTTTTGCTGTTATTCATAGACGGCTTCCATTCGCAAACACTAATGCGGATGGTTCTGAAAACACAGATACCTTATTTGGTTTTTTGCCCTGGAAAGATTTAGGTATTGGGCGATTTGATGCATGGGGGCAACAATTTAGATATGCCGTAGATAGCCAATTTACTATAAAAATCACTGACGAAATTTGGCCTAACGAATTAGAAATAAAGCAAAATTTGGATGAAGAAACTGCTCTACTACCTTTGATGCAAAGGGTTTATGCCCCAGCTGTGATATGGTCAGTTGGACAAAGAATAGAATGCGATTCTGATAAAAAGAACAATGATGATGATGGGCAGTTTATTTATGATGCCCATCTTTCCGACATGGCTTGCAATGATACTGTACGTTGGCTCAATATCCATATCTTACAGTTACGTCTTATCAAAACAGAGTAGTTTCCATAATGGAAAGAGTAACAGGACTTATCGGGCGCGATCAGGAACTGCAAGGACTTAACACCTCTATTGCAACAGAAGCCAATATATTGATCATAGCTCCCAGTGGTTTTGGAAAAGCAACGTTACTATCTTATGCACGAGAATTAGCTATTGATTATCGCTATTTTCATCTTAATTTCTTAGATACTACATTTGCCAGAGCTTTAAAAGAAATGGTGAAGGAATACCACGACAAAGATGGTACGAATTTTTTTCTTTCGTCGGAGATTATAGAAACGGAATTGCCTCGTTTGACTCAAAACGAATTTCGTAGAACGGGAGAATTAGATTGGACTCGCCTCTCTCGTTACTTTAGTCGTTTAGCTTTAGAACAATTAATCCAAGCACTTTTTTATAGTTTGCACTGGAAGCAGGAATATGCAATACAAGCTGGGAAACAAGCACGAAAGCCTATTATCTTTGTAGAAAATCTAAAGCGTGTGACTGATGGAAATGTGGCAGCATTTAAATTGCTTTTCCAAAAATGCCAAATCATCGCCGTTCTTGATAAAAAATATTGGCATCTTGAACATTTACAAATCCTGACACAACATTTTCAAAGCATTATAGATTTAAAACCATTATCTATTGATCATTGTTTTCAAATAGCAGAAAAATATATTAAATATGAAACATTAAATTTTGATTCAGAAAAAGCTCACGTTCTTTTCTTGAATCACATAGCCCGTGATTGTGGTGGTTCACCAAAAGCAATACAATCACTTTTAAAAAGAGCAGCATTACAACCTAAAATTACTAAGGATAAGATTCGTCAATTAGAATGGGATGGCGTTCAATATTTTAGTATGTACCCACTATTTATGGTATCGTTGGTAATCCTTGCTGCATTCAGAACATTAGGTAGAACAATTGGCGACACAACGTGGGTTGTTATTGGTGCAATTAGCGGCATCTTATTGGTCATTGCCTTTTTTTTACGCCCTGTTCTTGATAAAAAATGATTACTCCAACACATCTCACGTTTAGCCAAACATTTTATCTAACAACTTGCATCTTCTGGAGTTCCCCCGCTTCGCCGATAGGTGCGTTTGTTGCCGGACTTGCCTCATTTCTTCCTGATTTCGACACCAGAGTATCATTACCAGGGCGATTATTACCTTGGCTTAGCGAATGGATTCACGAGCATTTTGGGCATCGTTCAATAACACATTCCTTTTTAGTTCAAATAGTTACATGGATTACATTCTATTTTTTGGTACGGTATGATCAGATGACATTACACATTGCCATCGCCATCGCATCAGGTTTCTTCAGTCATATCTGTGCCGATATGTTGACCAAGACAGGTGTTTTCTTTTGGTGGCCTAATCGCCGTTATCGCTGTGTAGCTTGGAAAAATGGTGACTATCGGGTAAAAGTAAAGGAAAACGGTGAACTGCTCTGGTCAATTGTAATGGCTATTTTATGCGTCCCACTTTTTTATGCAGCTCAAACAGAACGCGGGGCAAGCGGTATTATTCGTTATGCGCTTGGTGATATTGAGATGGCCGTACAAGAATATCAGAAATCAAGAGGCTTTCATCAATGGTTTTTAAAACTTAATGGTACATCGAATCAAAATTTAGAACGAATCAATGGCAAATTTTATATCATCGCTGTTAAGAATGAAAATACGTTTTATCTTTTGTCAAATGAAGGTGAAACCATTACAGCCAGTACATCTGTGACGGGTGATTGGTTCGTTTCAAAAGCTATTTTAGAAAAGGATAGTGTGGAGAAAAACACAACTCAAGTTTTTAAAAAAGAGCGCATCGAGTTTGAAAAACTCATTGATGCATTAAATATTGTTACAAAAGAAAGTGTTCATTGTTTTGTAACAGGAAGTCTTACCACTGAGGATAAACAAGGAAATATGGTTCATCACAACTTAATTTTTACTACAATAAAAAACATGCCAAAAGCGATATACTATCACGCTTTAAATTTAAAATTTCAATTCAAACATTCACCTGATATTACTATAGCAAAATTAGCGATTGAAAACGATAAACTTAAAGTACAGCGGGACGATATTATGGATAGATGGACAAAAGAGGCTTTAAAATGAACATTCTTATTATTGACGATAGTAGAGTCCAACGCACATTAATTGCGAGTTATGTCCGAAAATTTGACCCGACAGGAAATATATTTGAATCAGCAACACCATCCGATGCTTATGCTAAACTGCGTGGGCATCCAATTGACCTTATCACACTTGACTATCATCTTACAGATACTGATGTGACAGGTTTTGACTTACTAGAAACTATTCGGGAATTACATCTTAATGTCAGAATAATTATGATCACCTCAGATTTAAAACCTCAAGTTAAAGAAAAAGCAATTCAACGTGGGCTTGAATTAATTTTTAAACCACTATCAATTCAAAAAATCAAGAGTTTTTTTATATGAAAAAGATGATTTATTTTAGTTTATTTCTTTTGTCCGCATATTCTCCTGTCATAAAATCTGCGGACGAAAAGTTTTGTCTTCAACAGTTAGAAGAACAAGGGTATCAATGCATCATTAAAAATGACACTCAAGATTTAGAAACCAATGGACCAGAAATCACTCTTTTACAACAAGATATTGAATATAATCAATTGCTTGAAAATTATAATGGTGGACTTTCAACTGAACGATTTAATGTCGTAACAAAATCCTTTGTCATGCTTTTCAAAGAAGTGGGCCAAAGTGGAATAGCCATTTCATTAAAATCTACACCCAGTAGCACAGCAAAAGGATTTTATTACAAGCCATCACTTGATATAAAGAGTCTTGTGTTTGACATTATTAACCAAACGGCAACGTATCAAGTGAAGGGCGCACTCAATACTTATGGCTACATTCCTGAAACCTATCCGGTGCAATATTGGGGCGATACGTTTGATTTTCTCCTATCACAAGGGGTAACAGGCAATGAAATTGGTTTATGGTTTAGCGGGATAATGGAAGCGGCTGGCACAACATCAAAAGACGTGATTGTCTTTAATGAAACAAGTGGAGATTGTGTCGGAGAATTTAATTTGAAAAAAGGAGAATGGAATTATAAGGGCGTAAAGTGCAAACTCAAGTTTTAGAAAAAATCGGATTTTTTAAATTTACGAACACTGCGAGTCAGGAATAGCCGTGAATTGGCTCGCAGTAAATGTAGATAATTATTTAAGTCCTTTAAACATTACTGGTGTCAAAAACTTTTCTGATAAGAGATAATGTAACGTGTCTTCTAACGGTTTATCTAAAAGTTTAGCTATTTCACCCATTGTCGCCACATCTTCATCACTCATCCAAATGCGTTTAGACTTAAGTCCTGTTTTTTTCTTTTTCTCGTAATAACGTCGAGTCGCCTCACGTTGTCTCTCTGGGTTTCTAGCCATTCTTATTGCCTTGTTGATTTTTTGTTACAAATATATTTTTGTAACAAAATAAGTTTGTATTTTTAAAAAAGTGCTCTGGCTACCAGAGGTTATTCACCTTTGTCTATCGCTACGAGCCAGGGAAAGCCGATAGGCCGGGGGCGAGTAGTCTCTGGTAGCCAGAGC
>JAGLHR010000904.1 GCA_023143415.1 Thiomargarita sp.
GAATAAAAATAGTTGGGTTTTTGACAAATTTCCGGTCAATTTCGACTATAATCCTTAGCCGGAAAAACTTTATAAAACGTTTCAAAATCATCACTTTGCAATAAAGCTAAAATCGCCTTATTTTCGGTAAATTGCTTTTAATGTTTGTGGTTGATCAAAATCCAAGTCATCCAGATCAATAATAGCAGCATGATCCACTTCATTCGCATATTCAATAAAACCGAGTGAATGACTCGCTGTCCATAACTGGCAATGGGCTGGAATCCAATTTTCCACGATTTCGGTTAAAAAACGATATTGCAATTTCGTATTCAGATGTAAATCCAGTTCATCCAGATAATAAATCGTTTCTTGGTAAAAAGACTTTCTGACTAATAAATTCACTAACACATTAAAGATTTCCTTCTCACCATTACCCAAATAATTATAGTGAATTTCCGATTGACCTTTTTTAAAAATAATGTCAGCCACTTGTTCCTCTAACGGTGGAATTAATTCCAAGAGCGTCAATTGAGTTGCCTCATTTCCGTCAAAAATTCGAGAAAAAGCCTCATTAATTGGTTGAAGATATTTCATTTTAATTTGAGATGCGGCTTGATCAGAACGATAAAAGTCTTTTAAAATCAAGCTAGTAATCCTATCCAAATCATTTTCAAAACGGTGATCTCGGTCAATATACCTTTTGGGACGATCTGAATCTCGTGCAAAATTAACGGGTTGCCCTGTTCCCAGTTGAGTTCGAGTCAATTGAGGTACTTGTCTCAAACTGCTTCTACCGTAAAATGAGGTGGCATTTAGATGATCGGGACCAATGTGGCGATCATCTTCAATAGCTACCGTTTGATCAGCGAATTCAATTTTAACTTGAAACTCAGAATGGGGATTTTTACGATAATAGCGAGAGGGTAGCATCGTCTCATCTTTAGTCGGAGAAGAAATCGCCTCAAACGCATCGAAAATCGCCGATTTGCCACTTCCGTTCAGACCAATAATTAATACGAGAGTGGGAGGTACGGTTTGATCACTCAAGTCAATCGTTAAATCCGTAAATCTTTTGAAGTTAGTTAATTGTAATTGACGAATAAACATTTTATTATTATACCATACGATAATGTTCCAAGGATTTTTGAACAGGATTAATTTTCTTCAAAAAACTTTGTTGAAAAATTGGATTTTTTGGTAAAATGTTTGTTTAATGGTGAATAATTCATAATTCACCATTCATATTGAAATTTGTGAAAATTTAGAAACAGCCAGTTTTTTAAAAAAACTGCTTGACGTAGATATTGTGGTTAAAAAAACTTGATCATCAAGTATAATTGATTTGATTTAATATTCCATTAGAGAGTCATTATGGATAATTCCTTTATATTTCAAGGTATAACGTTTTTATGGGATGTTCAAAAGGCTCAAATAAACCGTCAAAAACATGGCGTTACTTTTGAGCAGGCTTGTGAAGTATTTTTCGATCCGTTTATTCGGGTTGTCGATGCCAGTGCGGAAGATGAAACACGAGATGCTGTGATTGGTGTCAACTCAAATGGAAAACATTTTTTTGTTGTTCATATCCAACTCGAAGAAGATTATTTCCGAATTATCTCGGCTCGTAAGGCGACTAAAAAGGAACGGTATTATTATGAAAACTACTGAATTGAATAAAAGACTTAGAAAAGTTCGCCCTCTAATGGCAATAACCGTGCGTATGCCAGAAGAGGTTATCCATGATTTAAAGCGAGTTGCACCTGCGTTTGGATTTTCTAGCGATGAAGCATTGATTCGATACTATATCGGGCAAAGTTTGCGGGTTGACTTAGAACGCTTAAATTCTCTACCGATACAAACTCTCATTGACAGTTTAAAACGTCAGGGCGTTCCAAACCCTGTGATTGATAAAGCGATTAATGAAACTGAACAAGCGTTTTTAACCTTCTCTTGAGGGAGCTTTACCTATGGCAGTTCATACAAAACACCGCGTATTCAAGGGATGTAGGGGCATTCTAGGCTAAAGTTTTTCTTCAAAAAACTCTTAGCCTAGAATCCTGCGTGTTCGCCCTGGCTTAACTTAATGGCATTGAGCGAGCGTAGGGAAGCGTCACACAATTTTACTTAATTCAGTCATTTCCATGCAAACCCCATTCAATATAGCAGCGTAAGGCTTCTTCAACCGCAGCTTCAATATCCTTAAACCAGCCATCAACAACCCTTTTTTCAAGATTTTTGTCAAGTTTAGGGGAAATATCTATAGTTAGTGTTGACATTAATTTATTCCTTGAAACAATTCTTTGCTATTATTTAAACCTCAGAGGTTTGATTCTATAACAACAGATAACCGAAAAAAATGAAAATTCGTACCAAACTACTACCCGCTGCATTAGCAATCAGCTTAATTCCCGCTTTAATTATAGGGATTTTTTCTGTATTACAAACAAGAGAAGCCCTTACAAATCAAGCCTTTAGTCATCTTGAATCTGTGCGGGATAACAAAAAGGCACAGCTTGAAACCTTTTTTACACAACGCATGGTTGATATGCAAGTTCTGTTAGAAATGGTGGATAATCTCAAGCAAAATGCCGCCCAAAAACTTCAATCTGTCCAAGAAAACAAAAAGGCACAGATTGAGTGGTATTTTCAAGAGCGTATGAGAAACATTCAAGTCTTCTCAAAAAGTGATTTAATTGCAGAAGCCATTGAGCGATTTGATAAGGCTTTTCACGCAGATAAATTTCAGACGACTTTGCAAACGGAAAATCACATCAGCGATAAACTCAAGCAATATCAACAAACTTATAGCTATGATGATTTATTCCTGATTGCCCAAGATGGTGATGTTGTTTATACCACGGAAAAGCGGAATGACTTAGGGCAAAATGTACGGCATGGTATGTTAAAGGATAGTCCCCTGGGCAATGTTTTTCAAAAAGGACTTCACGGCACTGCCATTCAAGATTTCTCGCCCTACGCGCCTGCGAATAATCAATATATCGCTTTTATAACCACTCCCCTATTCAAGGCTAATAAACTCATTGGTGTTTTAGCATTTAGCTTTTCTGCTGACACAATTAATACCATCGTACAAAAAAATAAAGGGATGGGAAAAACTGGGGGAAGTTACCTCGTGGGCAAATTTGAGGGTAAAATCAGTTACAGAAGCAATAGAATCACCAAGGGAAAAGAGGCAAAAATCGGTGAAGAAAAACACGGCGTGGAACTTTCAAAATCCTTAGAAAAAAAATCAGGTATTACACTTCAAGTGGGTAGTACAGGCGTTGTAGAACTTTGTGCTTATGCCCCGCTGCAAATACCAGGGCTAAATTGGGCTATCATAACGACTATCGCATTAGAAGAAGTGATTACGCCCAAAGGCGAGAAAGAGGATTTTTTTACATACTATATTCGTAAGTATAATTACCATGATCTTTTTCTAATCCATCCGAACGGGAAAATTTTTTACAGCGTTAAGCATGAATCAGATTACAATACAAATATCTTAACTGGCAAATATGCCGATTCACAACTGGGCTTATTGATAAAAAAAGTCTTACAAAGCAATACGTTTGAGATTAGTGATTTTGCGCCCTACGCCCCCAGCTTTAATGAACCCGCCGCCTTTATTGCACAACCACTACATTATCATGATTTCGAGGCTAAAGATTCTTTTCAAAAAACGGTTTCCTCGGAAGTTGAATTAATCGTCGCTTTACAATTAAGTGATAAAGCAATCAGTCAGATAATGCTGCAACGCTCTGGCATGGGAAACACTGGTGAAACTTATCTTGTTGGCAAAGACAAGCTCATGCGTTCTAACTCGTGGCTTGATCCGATTTACCATTCAGTAAAAGCCTCTTTTGCCAACCCCATTCTGGGGGCAGTGGATACAGAAGCAACTCGCGCCGCTTTATCAGGTGAAACAAGTCGAAAGATAACGAGAGATTATCGCAATAATCTTGTTCTTTCAGCTTACACTCCTATCAATGTGGGCGACACAAAATGGGCAGTTATTGCTGAAATCAATGCCGAAGAGGCTTTGAAACCAATTATCCAGCTTGAATGGCTCCTCGGCTTGATCACCTTATTAATTGTTATTATCGTATGGCTCTTAATTAGCCACTTTACTAAGCGTTTAACAAGCCCATTATTACTACTAAACGATCATTTAAAAATGCTTGCCCAGGGCAAAATGATTGAAGAAGAGATTAAATACGCAGCAAAAGATGAAATCGGTGAACTGGTTATTTCTGCATGTATCCTGAAAGACAATTTCAAAAATATGATAGCGCAAGCCAATGCGATTGCGGCTGGAGATTATAAAAGAGAAGTCAAGCTATTTTCAAAACAAGATCAATTGGGAAAAGCACTCTCTGATATGACACAGCAATTGCAGAAGATGACTGCCCTTTCTGAAAAGCAAAATTGGCTTAAAACAGGGCAAAATAAATTGAACAAAACAATGCGTGGTGATTTGGAGATTACCCTTTTGGCTCGAAAAGTGATTATCTTCTTAGCCAAGTATTTAAAAGCACAGGTTGGTATATTATATTTATATGATGAAAACAAGGATGAATTGAAACTCACTGCCAGTTACGCTTTTAGCCAACGCAAAAGTCTCAATAACTGCTTCAAAATCGGTGAAGGTTTAGTCGGGCAAGCTGCTTATGAAAAAGAGATGATCTCTGTCACCGAGATTCCTGAAGAATATACGCGAATCACCTCAGCAATGGGTGATGCTGCACCACGAAATATACTTGTTGTCCCTTTTATTCACGAAGAAAAGCTAAAGGGCGTAATAGAATTGGGTTGTTTGCAAACATTTTCTGATACGGATTTGGAATTTGTTAGAATGGTTATGGAAAACATTGCCATTGCTGTTTCCTCTGCCCAATCACGCACTCAAACGAAAATTATCTTGGAAGAGAGCCAAGCGCAAGCGGAAGAATTGACTGTACAGCAAGAAGAATTAAGGGAAATTAATGAAAAATTAGCCGATCAAACATCGGAATTAACTGAGCAAACAACAGCGTTAAAAGCCAATGAAGCAACCCTTAAAATACAAAAAAATAATTTGGAAGCGGCGAATTTAACCCTCAACAAGACACGGCGAGAAGTTGAAAGGAAAGCGGTTCAATTAGAAAAATCCAGCAAATATAAGTCAGAATTTTTGGCGAATATGTCACATGAACTGCGAACACCGCTCAATAGTATGCTCATACTTTCTCAACAACTGGCTCAAAATGATGAGAAAAATCTCACTGATATTCAGGTTGAATCTGCCAACATTGTCTATAACAGCGGCAAAGACTTATTAAACCTGATTAATGAAATACTCGATCTCTCCAAGATTGAAGCCGGAAAGATGAGTATTACCGTTGAAAAAATCGGGTTATCCAGCATCGCAGAAATTATCACCAGTCACTTCAAAGCGACTGTCGATCAAAAAGGGTTAGCATTGCGGGTGAATATCGCTAAAAATTGCCCTGAAACTATTACAACTGATCATCAAAGACTCAATCAGATCATCAAAAATCTGATTTCCAATGCCATTAAATTTACAGATCAGGGCAGCATATTTCTTGATTTTCACAAACCTGATTCTGAAACTGTTTTCACTCATAAGAATTTAAAACCGCAAAAATCAATTGCCATTTCTGTCATTGACACAGGGATTGGCATTCCAAAGAACAAACAAGAAGACATCTTTCAGGCTTTTCAACAAGCTGATGGCGGTATTTCACGCAAATATGGTGGCACAGGGCTAGGATTATCTATTTCCAGAGAATTGGCAAAATTATTGGGCGGCGAACTTCAATTGCACAGTGAAGAAGGCAAAGGCTCAACATTTACACTTTACATACCAGAAAAGTTGAAGGATGACAAATCGTCTAAAATGGACGATGTGATACAAGCGTTTAAACTTCCTCAAAAAAAGCCGCTTTCAGAGCCACTTCCCCCTCAAACGGCAAAGACTCCAGCTCAAACGGCAAAAACATCAGTACCGATTTTTTCATCTCCTACTCAACCGATTCTCCCCCCTTCTCAAAAGGAAGTAGCGGATAAAGATAATACGCCTATACCTTGTATTGACGATGACAAGGATATTATTGAACAAAAAAATGATAAGGTTATTCTGCTAATAGAAGACGATCTCAATTTCGCAACAATTCTATATCACTTTGCACATCAAAAGGGATTCAAATGTCTCCATGCCGCTGATGGCAAAAAGGGCTTAGAATTGGCTGAAAAAAATCGCCCCGATGCGATTATTTTAGACATCAGACTCCCGAAAATAGATGGCTGGCATGTACTTGATGCCCTCAAAGATAATTTGGATATACGCCATATTCCAGTGCATATCATATCTGTTGAAGACAAACCCCTTGATATACTCAATAAGGGAGCGATTGGGTTTTTAACCAAGCCTGTGAATGAAAAAGAACTCAACAGTGCGTTCCAAAAAATTGAACAGCTAATTACCCATAAAATTAAACAAATGTTAGTCATTGAAGACGACGTAAACCATCAAAAAAGTCTCCAAGAACTTTTGGGCAGTAGCGATATTCAAATCACAACGGCTGGTACCGCAAATGCTGCATTACAACATTTAAGAACAACCAGTTATGATTGTATGGTTTTGGATTTAATGTTGCCGGATATGTCTGGCTTTAGCATTCTGAAAACACTGGAAAAAGAGCATATTTCCATACCGCCTGTTATTATATACACAGGCAGAGAATTGAATCAGGAAGAACATAATCATTTGCAAAAGTATGTCGGCTCAGTTGTCATCAAAGGAGTGAAATCCAGTGAACGATTGTTAGACGAAACGGCTTTATTTTTGCATCGCGTTGTCAAAGAACTTCCCGCCTATAAAAAGGAGATGATTGTCAAGCTCCATAAAAAAGAAATGCTCAAAGGCAAGAAAATACTTCTTATTGATGATGACATGCGTAATGTCTTTGCACTTTCAAATGTTCTTCAAAAACAGGGCATGGATATTTTAAAAGCGGCTAATGGTAAAGATGGACTTGAGATTTTAAACAAAACGCCCACTATTGATCTGGTTATTACAGACATTATGATGCCAATAATGAATGGTTACGAAACGATGGAAGCTATTCGCGCACAAAAACGATTTAAGCAATTGCCCATTATCGCCCTCACTGCGAAAGCCATGAAAGAAGATCGTGAAAAAAGTATCGCTGCTGGCGCAAGTGATTATATGGTGAAGCCTGTTGAAATTGATCAGTTACTTTCGCTTTTGCGGGTGTGGCTGTATAAGTAACTAATGTGACGCAAAGCGATTCTATTCGAGTTTAGAAATCCGATTTTTCTCA
>JAGLHR010000905.1 GCA_023143415.1 Thiomargarita sp.
CAACGTGGTTGCCCACCATTTAAGCTGAAGCCGTTGCACCAAAAAGACCTTGCCCACCCTACAAAAAAACATGACATCAAATTGAGGTTACCCCCGAACACTCAAAACAATAATCACACGGTTTGCCCAGCCAGTTGGGAATAGACAACCAACCGGGGGGCAAATCGCCATCAATATATTGTATATTGAAATGACCTTCATAGCGGACGTTTTGAAAATGGATGACTTTTCCACATCCTGAACAAACAAAAGTGGTACTAACCAAATGCTTTCTAAGCACAGGTTTATCCTTTTTTGCACCTTTAAACCATGCTATAATAAAAACGAGTAGTACAATAAGAAACAATAAAATAATAAAAAGGGTATCCCAAAATTGATTATATACAGGCATTAAGGACTCTTTTCGAGGTTCAAGTTTTTTTATCGAAAAAAACTTGAACCTCGAATCGACTTTTGGGGACAAATCCTCCTTAAACCCATTTTGAACAATAGAGAAATCATCCAACAATGAATCTTTTTTTGTGTGGTTATTAGGCATAAGCTCTTTAGTTGAAAGAGGTGGCTTTGTTGAGAGAAACGGCTTTGTTGAAAGAGGTAACTTTTTAGAAAAGGATTTCGAGGAAACATCGAAAATTGAAATTTTATCCCTATTGCGCTCCAATGTTTTAGGTCCTATGCCCTTAACTTCGGTTAATTGCTCAGGCGAGGTAAAATCGCCCATTTGTTCACGGTATTTCACAATACGCTGTGCTTTAATTGGGCCAATGCCATACAATTCACACGCCAGTTCTTTCGCGCTGGCCGTATTGATATTTACGGCAAAAGCAAAATGTGAACAAATAAAAAGAATTAAATTCGCGGCTAAAGCCTTAAAAGCTAAAATTTTCATTTAAAAATTGGCCATTTTGGAGTCCAACGCTTCAGCTTTGGTATTTTCAGAAAACCAACGCTTCAGCTTTACTCCAGTCACTTAAACTAACAACTGAAATGAATTTTTATAAAAAATTTCTCAAGCCTAAATGGCAACATCGCAATCCCGATGTTCGTCAATTAGCACTCGAAAACTTAAATGATCCTGCCATTTTAAACGAAATGGCACAAAAGGACGAATCCGCAGATGTACGACGAGCGGCAATCAAAAAGCTCAACGACTTAGGTGTGCTAAAGCAAATTGCCCAACAGGACAAAGACAGCAATGTGCAAGAATTCGCCGAACAACGCTTTAAACAATTGCTTTGCTGTCAAAAAAGCGATTGCCCTCCCTTAAAAACCCGTTTGATTTGGATCAATAAGATCACGGATCTTGAACTGATCGCGTATATTGCACAATATGGTTCAGAACCTGAATTACGACTGAGCGCGTTGAAAAAAATTGAACGTGAAGGACTATTGGGCGATATTGCCATCAATGATCCTGCCAGTGAAGTTCGCTTTGCCGCCATTGAAAAGATCACCCAACAATCAACCCTAGAACGGGTTATTAAATCCACCCGTAACAGCGACAAACGGATCAGTCGAAAGGCGCGAGAAAAACTGGATGAACTGATTGAACAAAAAGAACATCCCAAAAAAATTCGTAAAGAATGTCAAGCAATCTGTACTCAATTAGAATTATTGGCACGCCGTTTGACTTCTAAAGGTTCACTGCTTCAACCTGAACAAGTTTCCTCCAACAGTTCAAAAATATTAAAACAAGAAAGAGCAGAATGGCAACGTTTACAAACACGTTGGCAAGCCGTCGTCGAAGAAGCGGATACAGAATTTCATCCCCGTTTTTCTAAAGGAAAACACACGATTATTGCGGTTTTTGAAAAGTATCAAGAAGCCATTAAACGTGAAGAAGCGATGGCACCGTTGCGGAAAGCCAAACAAGCCTTATGTGAGCAAATCGACGCGCTTTTGATAGAATTAAAAAAATATCAACGCCTCAATAGCGAAGAGGATGAAACACTTAACCAACGTATCAATGCCTTACAAAACGAATGGACAAAAATAGTCCGTTTAGACGATATTAATGAAGAAGAAGAATGGCAAGCCCGTTTTGAACGGAGCAATCAATCCATACAAAAACGGCAACAACAATTGCAATCCCATCACCAGATCGCAAATCAACTTGAAGCCTTATGTACCAAAGCGGATAACTTGATAGAAGCTAAAAAACTTCTCAAGCCCGAACATTTAAACAACCTACAAGCGATCTGGGAAAAAATATCGCCGCCAGATGATCATTCACTGTCTCTCTTTAGCGAGTTAAAAAACCGTTTTGAACACTGCTTGACGGCTTTACAAACACGCATAAAAGAACAGAAAGGACGGCAAAAACAAGCAGTGCAAAAATTTGAGCCACTGTTGACAGAGCTAGAAACCACATTAGAAAATGGCGAATTAAAAAAAGCCATTTCCTTAGAACAAAAAGCCCGTTTATTGCTCAAAGACATTGAATTACTCTCAACTAGCCCCAATAAAACTTTGGATAAGCGTCTTCATGCTTGCACGCTTGAAATTAACAAATTGCGGGGTTGGCAACGCTGGGGAAGTAAACTAGAACGGGAAAATTTATGTTCGCAAGTGGAAGGTTTACTTGATACAGAAGAAACACTTGAAAAAATCGTCAAAATCACTGAACAAGCGCAAACTTCCTGGAAAAGAGTCGGCTCCAGTGGATACTCACGGGAACTTTGGGAACGGTTTAATAAGGCTTGTCAAACCATCTATCAACGCTATCGAGAAGAGTTATGCGTACAAATGGAAAATTTGTCAAGCGATAGCGACCCAGAAAAAGCCGCTCGTCTGATTCGACAAGCGCAATCAACTTGGAAAAATATCGGTTCCCATGGCCATTCGCCCGAAATCTGGGAACGCTTTAATAAAGCCTGCCAAACTGCTTACGAACCTTGTCGGACTCACTTCAATATCAAATCCCAAGAACGTGACAGAAACCTTTTTGAAAAACAATCACTTTGTGATCGTTTAGAAAAGTTCACTCAAGAAAGCAATTGGGAAAACGCAAATTGGAAGGAAGTTCATCGTTTTGTCCGCGATATAGAAAATAGTTGGCGAGACATTGGTCCAACTAACAGAACACATCAAAAAGTCGTACAACGACGATATCAAGCGGCTATGCGGATTTTAGAACTCAATCTTGATGAAGAACGTCAGCATAATTGTCATCATCGGCTACAGATTATGGGTGCCGTTGAAGAAACCGCACGTCATCTTCAAGAATTTATAGAAGCCCAACAAGGTGCAGAGAAGGAGGATTCAGAAACAAAAAAACGCATTGAGTACAAAATCAATAACGCCATTGACTCTGTCAAAAAATTACAAAATCAATGGCAAGTTACTGTGCCTAATAACCGCAGTATTGAACGTGAATTTTGGAAAGCATTTCGGAAAGCATCTGATACCGTTTTTAATCACCGAAAACAACAACAAGAGGAGCATAAAAAAGAACTTCAAGTTTATATGAAGGCAAAAATAGCCTTATGCGAACAGCTTGAAGCATTAGCCACTTCAGAAAGTGAAGAAATAACAAATGTCCACAATCAACTGAAAAATTTCAAGGAAGAATGGAAAAATATCAAAGCCGATTGGAGTGATAAGGGAAACCGTAAAAAAGCCAAAGCCACAGAAGCGATAGAAGATCGCTTTAAAAAGGCTTGTCAAGAGATTCAGATACAATATCAAGCCCACTTAGCGGTTGAACAACGTAAACAAGTTGATTTACTCAAACAAAAATCCGCTTTCTGCATTGAAATTGAAGCGAATAAAAGTACCCTATTACGCGCTCAAAATGAGCCGGTTTGGAGTACGACAGTTCAAGCCGCTTGGGCAGAACTCCCTAAACTACAGGAGGCACAATTAGAATCTGCAATAGAACAACGTTTTCAACACGCGCTAACTGCCGCATTGGCTGATGAAAAAACGGGCAATGAGGAAACCTTGAAAGAAAAGGAAACCTTGTGCGTTCGTCTGGAAATCTTAGCGGGTATTGATTCCCCGTCTGAGGCAACTCAAGCCAGATTAGCCTATCAAGTTGCCCGTTTATCTGCCGCCATGGAAGAGGGAAAGAAAGACTTAAAAGAACCTCTTGCGGAAGTGGAAGAAATAGAACAATGTTGGTATTTAAGCGGTGCTGTGAGTCGTGAACAAACGCAGCCCCTCGAAGAACGTTTTGAAAAAGCGCGTCAAGCGTTTTACGATAATGATGAATGAATGGTAAATTATAAATGGTGAATTATTAATGGTGAATGGTTTCGATTCGAGGTTCAAGTTACCGAAAAAACTTGAACCTCGAA
>JAGLHR010000906.1 GCA_023143415.1 Thiomargarita sp.
TGGAGTCCAACGCTTCAGCTTTGGTGATTTTGGAGTCCAATTCTAAATCCAAAGCTAAAGCGTTGGACTCCTATAAATACCCACCCAAAGCTGAAGCGTTGAACTCCAAAAAACGTCCAAATCTGAAGGTTTGGACTCCAAAATTTCAATTCATTCTAAACAAAGCGATCATTGCCCGAATCATATAATCATGATCAAGAGTACCCGCACTCTCTCTCGCACTGTGCATAGACCATAAAGGATTACCCACATCGACGGAACGAATACCCACCTTCGCGGCGGTTATGGCACCGATGGTACCACCGCAGGGTAAATTACTGCGATGCACATACTTCTGATAAGGCACATCTGCTTCTTCACAAAGTCTAACAAACAAAGCCTCTGAAATGCTGTCAGAACTATAGCGTTGATTCGCATTTATCTTAATAGCAGGACCCGCGTTGATCACAACTTGATGCTCGTTATCATAAAATTTAGGGTAATTGGGGTGATAAGCATGAGCCATATCGGCACTGAGGATAAAACTATTAGACAATGCACGTTTTTGACTTTCACGATCCAAATTAATGCTGATACGCTCCAAAATATCGGGCAAAAAACTGCCCCCTGCGCCCTTGCAACTTCTACTCCCCACTTCTTCATGATCAAAATAGGCTATCATATTGGTTGCGATTGGATTATCCACATCAAGCAGGGCGCAAAGTCCGGCATGGCAGGAAGCCAAATTATCCAACTGCCCATTGGCAATAAATTGATCATCAGGACCAAAAAAACTACCCGGCTGAGTATCGAACACCTGTAATTCCCAAGATAAAATCGCATCCGCTTCCACTCCAATTTCATGAGCGATAATCGCAAGAAATTGTTGTTGAGCCGGCAAGTCCTCCTGTAAAACGGACAACATCATCGGTAATTCATTTTGGCGATCCAGCTTTAAACCTGCTTCATTCACTTCCTTATTCATGTGGATAGCCATGTTAGGAATACGGACAAGCGGTTTCTTAAAATGAATAAGAGGCGTATCAATATCAGTCACTGCTGAACCGGTTTTAATGACAACGCGACCCGCCAAGCCCAAATCTCGGTCCGTAAATGTCGCCAAAATCGGACCACCATAAACTTCAACACCAAGACGAATCATTGGACCACAAGTATGTGCGGCATGAGGTTTGACTCGTAACCCCGGCGAATCGGTATGAGCCGCAATAATGCGAAATCCGTGTTGAGTCAAATCGCCACTACCCACGATAAACCCGATAATAGAAGAACCATCACGAACGACATAATAACGTCCGCCTGGTGCCAAATGCCAAGCCTCTCGCTCATCTAAACATTGGAATTTTTTTTCCTCAAGTTCTGTGATTATACTTGTCGTTACATGCCAAGGGCTGGGGCTGCTATCAATAAAGTTAAGTAGCCTTTGAGCTTGTTTTTTTGCTTTATTCATTTGATCCTTTTTGTACTTTGTACAGGACATTTTTTATTGTTAGAATCAGAATTTTCAGAATTTGAGAATTTTCAGAATTAAAAAATAAGTGAATTTTCATTTCGAGGTTTAAGTTTTTTGAAGAAAAACTTAAACCTCGAAAACATAAAAGGTTTTAAATTCTGTTAATTCTTAAATTCTTAAATTCTGATTCTAACCATGGAAAGTGATTTAAATCAATGAATTATAAAAAAGTTTCCTGTACAAAGCTTTTTGTATTGATTATGTTTGCCTCCAAAGCTGAAGCGTTGGACTCCAAAAAACGCCCAAAGCTAAAGCGTTGGACTCCAAATTCACCATTCATCATTCACCATTAAACATTCACTATTAACCATTCTTTGTCAAGCAACATTATTTTAACATGGAAATCTATCGCTACCCCCTACTTTGTTGGCAACTGACAAAAGACACTATTTGTACCCGTTTAGTCGGTACAGAATATGAATTAGTTGGTGTCCAATTACCTAAATTACAGAGCCATCTTGCAGAACATTTGCAACGTGAATATCTTCAGGATGACTTCATACCTGATTCCATGCCCGATGCTCGCCTGAAAAAGATTAATGTCAAAGTTCGTCCTGCCTATAGAGAAGAAAGCGGCGTTTTTCCTGCTGGGCATACCCTCAGTATTCCCGTCGCCGCCGTTTATGGCACGACTGAACATGGTTATTCTGAATGCTATTTGCCTTTATTAGATCAACATTTTTATTTTTACAAACCAGAGCAATTACGTGCGCTTATTGAATACTTTGCTCGCGATTATTTTAATAATATGACCCCGGAAAGCTTGCACCGTTATCTGATGCTGGGCGATCCTTGGTTGGAAGAAGTGACTGTCCGCGTCAAGGCGCGTGAGCTTCGTCGGAATATTGAAGAACGCATAGAAATCAACACGTTACAAAAAATCGCCGATAAATTCCCACGTAAAACAAAGGGAAATGAAATTGCCCCTGAAACAGCATGGGAGCGCAGCGAGTTGGTCGTCACCCTGCTTGAAAAGCTGGAGAAAGAACGCGCGAGTGTCGTGCTGATTGGTGAACAAGGGAGTGGTAAGACAGCTATTTTGTTGGAAGCCGCTCGAAAGTTTTTTAGCTTAACCAAGGAACAGCTTGAAGGTGCTAACTATTTCTGGCGAACGACCCCGCAGCGTATGATTGCAGGCGCGCGTTATCTAGGAGAATGGCAGGAAACTGCTGAAGAACTCATGGAAGAGTTACAGCGTACAGGGGATATTTTATGGATCAATAACTTTGTACATCTCTTATCGGTGGGCGGTGAAGGACCAGAAGATTCTATTGCCGCGTTTATGTTACCTAATCTCCGTCAAGGGCATTTGCAAATGATTGGTGAATCAACTCAACAGGAGTGGGAACGTATTCGCCAGCGTTTACCCGGATTTGCCGCGCATTTTCATGTCATCTCTATTCCTAAACTCTCTAAAAAACAAATCTTTAAGATAATGCAGCTTTTCACGGTTTATATTGATAAACAATTACATATTACCATAGAAGAATCTGCGCTTAACTTAGCTTATCGTTTATTAGATCGTTATTTGCGCTATGAAGCCTTTCCCGGGAAAATCATTAAATTTATGACCAGTTGCGTCAATGAGGTGCTTGTACAAAATCAAAAACGCATTGATGATGAAAAAGTGCTAACGCAATTTGTTCAAAAAACAGGCTTGCCCCCCTTTTTATTGCGTGATGATATTCCTTTAGAAACCACCGCCCTGCATGATTATTTTGCCAAACGCATTATTGGTCAAACTCAAGCGATTGAGCGTGTTTGTCAAATTGTGATGATTTTCAAGGCAGGCTTGAATGATCCTAATAAGCCAATTGCCACTTTATTATTTTCAGGTCCAACAGGGGTAGGCAAAACCGCTTGCGCCCGTACCTTAGCAGAATATTTTTTTGGACAAGGGCAAACTTTAAATCCACTGATTCGTTTAGATATGAGCGAATTTCAGCATCCCGTGCAAGTTGATCGTTTGTTAGGCAATGGTGATAAGCCCGGTAAATTGATTCGTGAAGTCAGAGAACGCCCCTTCAGTGTTGTTTTACTGGATGAAATTGAAAAAGCGCACCCGATTTTTTTTGATATGTTACTGAATGTCATGGACGAAGGAATACTGGTGGACGGTAATGGGCGAATGACTGATTTTCGCAATGTCATTTTAATTATGACGAGCAATCTTGGTGCGCGACAAAGTAAACGTATTAGCTTTGTCAATAAAACGGATGAGAGTGATATAAGTAGCGCGGTGCGTCATTTTTTTCGCCCTGAATTTTATAACCGCATTGATCAAGTCATCCCTTTCCAAGCCCTCAGCGCGGCAACGGTGGCAGAGATTACCCGTAAAGAATTAATGGCACTCAATAAGCGGGAAGGTTTTCAAGAACGGGGGATTTCTATGACATTCACCCCCAAATTGGTTGAACATTTAGCACAAGCTGGTTTTGATCCAGAATATGGTGCCCGCCCATTACAACGCGCTATTGAAAGAGTCGTGATTTCAAAACTCGCTAAATTTCTTTTGCAACATGAAATTAATGGGGGTAATTTGTTAGTTGATTGGGTGAATAAAGAGGTGAAAATAGAAATCTTCCAGAAAAAAAATTAACACAAATAGAAACAAAGTTTTTTTATATCTTTGCCCTTTTTGGAGTACAACGCTTTAGCTTTGTTGCTATCGGAGTACAACGCTTTAGCTTTATTGCTATCGGAGTACAACGCTTTAGCTTTTTTCTCGTTCCCAACGTCTTCGTTGGGAATGCAGGATGAATGATGAATGATGAATTAAATCAAGCGTTTAAAGATAAATTTTAGACATTCATCATTCATCATTAGTATTATTTCCGTATAAATCAGTATATAATAGCACTCATTTTTATATAAGGAAAACAGGTTATGGAAATTGTTCAATCAAGACACATTCTTCAAACACTTGATCGACTTATCGGCGAGATGAATACACTTCGTAGTCAAGTCCTCGCGTCTTTAGACGATTCTTATTCTAAAACAAGGGGTTCCGTGCGAGATGCAGAATATTTTGGTATGTGGGCAAATCGTTTCGAGGCTAAAGTTTTTTCTTTAAAAAACTTTAGCCTCGAAGATATGCCTGAAGGTTCATCAAGAGCATGGCTTGAACAATTGCGTTCGACACAGTGGAGCCGCTCATTATGACTGGAAAACTACTTGATACAACGGTACTCATTGATTTATTTAGAGGTAATGAAAAAGCCAGGTAGGGTAAGCAAACTTTGTGTGCAATGGCATTCCATTAATCATCAATCTCGTGTTGGTGGGCAACCACGTTGCCCACCCTACATGGCTTTGTTGCTGGAGTACAACGCTTTAGCTTTGTTGCTATTGGAGTACAACGCTTTAGCTTTGTCAGTCCGTCCAAAAAACACCCAAAGCTGAAGCGTTGGACTCCAATTTTAATTCTTAATTCGCATTGGAATCTTAAATTCATCAGATGGGAACGAGAAAAATTAAATTTTATTTTACTTTGACTTTATCCCTGTTTATATTTAATCCCTGTAGTTATTAGCGGAGTAATGACAATGAATACACAACTACATTCCTTGATTGACACAGCCTTGAAACTCGAACCGCTTGAACAATTAGGACTGATTCAAGCGATTTCTCAATCATTACAACACAATTATTTCTCATCCAAGAGCCATTTTGGGCAATCTAAAACCACGCCAAGCCAACCCGTAAAAAATATTGCTGATTTAAGGGCTGATTTTTGGCCTTCAGAAGAATCTGCTGATGATATTATTAAATATACTTACCAACAACGGTACGAAGAATGCTTACAAAAATAATAGAAAGTGTTCTACTTGATACGAATATCGTTTCTTTTTTGTTAAAAGGGGATACTCGTGCTCAAGATTACGAAGTCTATTTACAAAACCGGACTTTGACCATTTCGGTGATGACGGTTGCGGAATTGTTTCAATGGGCTGCTATTCGGAACTGGGGAGAGCGTCGCGTAAGCCAATTAGTAGATGTAGGGTGGGTAGGAGCGAAGCGGAAACCCACCGTTCGTTGGAAAATGGTGGGTTTCCACTTCGCTCCTACCCACCCTACGCTTCAATGCCATTAAGTTAAGTCTTGGAGTCCAAACCTTTAGATTTGGAAGTATTCGAGGTTTGAGTTTTTTTGAAAAAAAAACTCAAACCTCGAATTGATTTTAAACGACATAATCAAAATCTGAAGGATTCGAGGTTTGAGTTTTTTGAAGAAAAATTCAAACCTCGAATGGATTCCAAGAAATATTCCTTAACTTAATGGTAGTGACCCTACGCTTGCTAAGTACTACTTGCCAGCCAAATTTTGTAAAAACCTGCACAACCTTTTGTCCACTGAATCGAGGTAAAGAAGGCATTAGATAGTTACCTCCAACCGTTGAGTTTCAACTGTCAATGGTAATCCTTGTTCGGCTCTAACTTCTAAACAAAGTGCGATGGCTTCTTGAATATTTTTTAGTGCTTCAATTTTTGTATGACCTTGACTAATACAGCCATGAATGGCGGGACATTCAACTATCCAAACACCATCTTCGTCACGGTCAATAGTGACTTGAAATTTCATGATTTTGTTCTTGAGTAGAATTTTAATCTTGATGGTTAATCTGGTTTAAATTCATCTGGGCAACTTTGGTGCAGCGGCGAAACGTTAAGGCATCACGATATTTACCAGATATGACGTTTATGCCGTTGCCCACCACGTTTGCCCACCCTACATGGCTATCGGCTTTCCTGACTCGCAGCGAGTGAGAAACCCTATTCTTCCTTTAGGAACAATCATAAAATAACTTGTATTTTTAGAAACTTGGTTTCTCATCATTAATTTGTACAAGTTATTTTTGTTTCGTTCATTATCATTTTTTATATTATATACCGATTGAAAAGTTTAAGCAAATCCTTTAGCAAACCAAAAAGCAAGCAAAAAAATACCAACCTTCTTAAAATGGCTTATCATAAAGGTAAACGATTAATTCACCCACTTTTTTAGTTGGTATAAAATTGGTCTTCATCCCCCGTTCCTAAAAAAAATTGACCATTATTGGGGAAAAATGTATAATATCATCCAATAATTTTGGCAACAATTTGGAATTTTAAAAATAGGTATTTAGGAATGTATATAAGGAGAACTTTATGAAAAGAAATTTGAAGTCAGCAATCTCAAAGGGATTGTTACCCTTTGGAATGGCAATTGGACTCTCTTTGTCGTCGGGGATGGCAGCTGCCGTTGGAGAAATAACGGTTGTTGCAAATGACACCCTTATTAAACAGGGAGAAGAATTGAGTGCTATTGTCGCGCTTAATGGTGATGGTCGTTATGATGTTTATGTCGGCTTAACGGGTGGTATTTTGAATACTTATATTTTTGCATTTGATGCAAATGGTGGATTAATACTCTGGGACGGAAAAGGATCACCAGCAAAGCTCAGGGAGAATGTAGATTTAGCCAGCTTGTCCGTCAAGGATAAGGTGATTAAACTATTTCCTAGATTGCCACTCAGTAGCGATTTGGCGGGGACTTATTCAATTTACGCCGTTCTAAGTGCGCCTGGTCAATTTCAACAACAACTTCAAGAGGGTACCCTGATTTTTGGTGAGCCCCTCAAATTTGAAGTAGTCGAATAGGAGAAACGAATGATGATGAAAACTTGGTTATTTCTACTGCTGCTTATATCAAATTTGGTGGTAGCCGCTCCCACATATGATTGGCCATCAGAAACAAATGTGGTAATAAGTCGCCCTACTACCAGTGAAAATATCACCATTACAGAAGGTGGCGACGAGGTTTTTCAGGCTGAGGGTGGTAAAGGTACCTATAATTGGACAACCTCCAAAGGTAGTTTTTTGCTAGATGCACATGGAAATCCTGTTACAATTATGGCAGGAAATCCTGTAATATACACGGCACCACAATGTGGTAACTGTTCCGATTTTGTCACTGTTACCGATGCTTATGGTGACCGTGACACTACTTATATTTCGGTAGTAGTACCAAATGTTCCCACCTCATGTACCATTTCTCCGACGAAAGCGAGTTTATCTCCCGGTGAGGAAAAGGAATTTGAGCTATTTGGTAACAACAATACAGTAATTTGGACAGTGGATAATGGTGGTGAAATTGAAGAACGGGGTAAAAAAGCCACCTTTAAGGCGGGTGCTGTTGGCACTTATCATATCACTGGCACCGATATGTATGATTCCAAATGTAGTGCGACGGCCACTATTAATGTGGAGACAAACTGCTACATCACTCCGCAAGCACCTGTAGTACAGGTCGATAGTGAACAACAATTTGATATGGTCGGCAGTGATTGTGATGATATTTATTGGCTTGCCCAAATGGGTACGATAGATCAAGATGGTAGGTATAAAGCGCCAGTTATTCCGGGTGAATATGATATCACGGCTATAGTGAATACGACGGGTTATTCTGAAACGGTTAAGATAACAGTTACACCAGAATGTTTGGTTAAACCGCAAAATATTCATTTACAGCCTGGCGCATCTAAGTTTATTACAATCATATCTGGGAACAAACCTTATATTGTTTCAGCAGAAAAGGCTGAGATCGAAAAATCTTCTTCAGAAGATGTTTTTGAATATGTAGCTAGCAATCAAACAGGCGATGATACTGTTACAATTTGTTGTGGTAACACGATGCAAGAAGAATGCTCTAAAGTATCCGTTTCCGTAGAAAAAATGTATGTTGACTTGCTTAAAGTAGTGGAAATCAATAATACCTATGAATTTGAAGTAACCGGTGGTAAAGCCGAATATCATGCTCAAGCTGATTTTGGCACAATTGATTTTGGTTCTTATGGTAAGCACAGTGGGAAAGGTACATACACAGCACCAGAGCATGAAACGACAGATACTATTACAATACGTGATAGTGTCAATAATACTGTGATGAAATCAGTTGAAGTAAGAAATTATATTTCGCCAATTATTTCACCTAGTACAGTCCACGCCGTAGCACTAGATGAGGTTTTAGATTTTTCAGTAGTTGGCGGTATAACTCCATTTACGTGGAACTATACAGGTAGAGAGATAGTACCTAATTCTCGCAATGCGACGATAACCGTAAAGGGATCAATTGGTACATATCACTTATCTGTAACAGATGGACGCGGAAAAGAGTCAGAAAAAGTCGCTATTCCTGTCACTTTATCGCTGATGATTTCTCCTAAAGAATATACGATTTATAAGGGAGAATCAGACAAAGCAAAAATACGGTTTGATATATCAGGTGGTGCTGGTGTTTGCGAGTGGATTTCAGATAAAATCCAGATAAACGAAGATGGCAAAGACGATAACAACGATTACTATGTAAACGATTACTATATAATCGTTGAACCACAGATCAAAGATAGGCCAGTTGGTACACAATATAAAGTGACCTGTCGTGATCAAAATGGTAAAGAAGCAACTGCTATAATCACTGTAGCTAAATTAACGTTTGACTCAGACAACGATGGTTTGATGAATTCTGATGAAACCCAAAGAGCTATTAATCAATTCTTTGTAGATCGTGCAGAAGAACTAATAAACAAAATGGATGGAGAGGAATTGTTCCACCATTTAGACAATTTTTTACAATAGCGAGCGTCGCATCTGCCAAAGCTAGAAATCCGATTTTTGGAAAAAATCGGATTTCTTGATTCGCCAAAGTCACAAACCTTAAATTTGCCTAAACGAGTTTTCTCGTTCCCAACGTTTTCATTGAATTGAAACCTCTGAGGTTTTAAAAACCTCAGAGGTTTTTTTTTCTTGTTCCAATAACGATAAAAATAATTCAGAAACCAAGTTTTTTCAAAAAACTGACCGTTTCTTTCCGTAATTGAAACCTCTGAGGTTTTTAAAACCTCAGAGGTTTTTTTTTTCTCGTTACATGGCGACACTGGCGACGTGATGTAATTCAATAGGTGTGACATGAAGTTCACTAGAACGCTGTCGAATTGGCCAAAGATCAAAGGCGTTTTGTAACCTTTCGAGGTTTTAGTTTTTCTTCAAAAAACTAAAACCTCGAAACCAATGGGCGGCGTTAGGTTTTCCAAATGTCATTTCAAGCCGTAAAGCTATCTCAGGTGTCACTACAGCACGTCCCTTGAGTATCTTGGAAAGTGTTTTCGTACTAATATCCATAAGATGAGCTACTTCAGTGATGGACAGTTCCAAAGGTTCAATCACCAACTCCTTAAGAATTTTGCCGGGATGGGCAGGGTTATACATACTCATTGTGTTACCTCATTAATGGTAATCCTCGTAATTGACTATTTCGGCATCGTGGTTAATGAAACGGAACGTCACACGCCAGTTACCACTGACCTTAACCGCCCAAACGCCTTTGCGATTACCTTTCAATTCATGCAACATAAGACCTGGCAAATCCATCTCTTCAGGACTTTCTGCTTGATCCAAATTTGAAAGAATTAATCTCAGTCGTTTGGCGTGTTTTGCTTGAATACCCGCTTTGCTGCCAGTTATGTAGGGTGGGCAAAGTCCTTTT
>JAGLHR010000091.1 GCA_023143415.1 Thiomargarita sp.
AGAAGATTTTCGTCACTCGACATAAGAATATTGTTGTAGGGGCAATCCTTTATTGTTATAGGGGCAATCCTTTATGGTTGCCCTGAGTAGTTACAAAAACTTTAACCTCGAAAACGGATTAAGGGACATGCACCATAAGAGGAACCCAATAAATGGAAAACATAACACTTTCTCCCAATTTTTTGGTATCGATACCTGAAAACATCGTCAAGCAATTACACTTACAAGTCGGTCAACAATTGACTTGTATTGCTAAAGAGGGCAACATCCAATTAATCCCACAACGTGATATTCAATCCATTCGTGGAATATTTGAAGGAGCTAACCCAGAAAACTATAGGGATCGCGCATCTTGAATGGCCAATTTTTGATAGACACTTGCGGATGGATAGAATGGTTAACTAATGGCGTTTTGGTTGATAAATTTACGCCATATTTTAAACAACCATCAAATATTATTGTACCAACAGTGCTACAATATGAATTATACAAATGGGTTTGTCGAGAAAAGAATGAAATGGAAGCACAATCCATAATAACCATTAGTAAACAATCTAAAGTGATTCCATTGGATACGTCACTGGCACTGTTAGCCGCTAAACTGGCAAGCCAATATAAACTGTCGGTAGCAGATGCACTTATTTACGCGACTGCCCAACGTAATGAGGCAGAACTGATTACCTCTGATAATCATTTTTTTAATCTACCCGGCGTTTGCTATTTTTCTAAATAAGCGAGCGTCGTGTTGTAGTATGCTCTATTTTCTAGTTCCCTTCGAGGCTAAAGTTTTTTTTAAAGAAAAAACTTTAGCCTTGACTTCTGTTTGGGAATTTATTCAGGGACACTCTGCGTCCCGCAAAGAACGTTGCAAAAGGAATTCCCAACTTCCTCGTTGGGAACGAGGAAAAAACTTTAATGGTTACTAATCAAAATATACGGATTACAAGTATTGATTCCTTACGAATATTGGCAATATTGGCGGTGATTTGTATACATTCCCATCCTTTTTCGCAATTAACATGGTTAATTAACCACTGTGCTCATTTCGCAGTGCCTTATTTTTTTATTGTTAGTGGCTACTTTTTTTCAAAAAAAGTGCAATCAACCTCGTTAGTGGGTGAATTATTTATTCGCTATGCCAAAAGATTGACATTAATTCTTATTGTTTGGATACTTATTTACTTATTCGTACCTTTTGCATTTTCCCTGAGTTCTCTCTTTGAACAGCACAATATATTACAGGTATTATATTGGAATGTTTATGATAAAATGACTTGGATATTCGACAATCCAGTTACTTTCTTATTCCGAGCGGGTATCCCTGGTAAAGGAGATCACCTTTGGTTTATAGTTTCATTGATAATCGCCCTTGGAATTCTATCTTTACTGATTGTTTTGAAGCGACAAAACAAAATATTTTTTGTTGCTATTCCTCTATACATTTTTGCTTTGCTTGCAGGTGCTTACGCTACGACACCGATAGGCATAGAAGTTGATTTTCAATCGAACAATGGCCCCTTTGTTAGCACATTATTTGTTGCTATTGGTTGGTGGCTCGCTCAATCTGATTATAAGCCTACCCTCGTGGTTGCATGGATGGCTATTATTGGTGGTTTCATAGTAAAAACACTTGAGGCCAGCATACTTCAATATTTTTTCGATATACCGTTTTCTCAACCCTACCTAATAGGGACAGTTATTTTTGGTACAGGGTTTATGTTTTTAGCCCTAGCGAAACCTAATTTAGGTCAAAATACTCCCTTTCCTTATTTGGGTCAGTTTACTCTCGGAGTATATGTCTCGCATGTGTTGATTTTACATTTTTTTCTTTATAAATTTATCTATAAGTTGAAAATATATTTTCCCGATATTCTTTGGCAACTAATATATCCAGTTAGTTTATCAGTGGGTTTATATTTACTCTCTTTAATGTTGACAATGCTATTAGCAAAATTTTCATATACCAAACGTTTAGTCATTTAATAGCAGAATAGTTTTACATCATTCCTTACCATTCGCTCAATAAAAACT
>JAGLHR010000092.1 GCA_023143415.1 Thiomargarita sp.
AAAAACTTGATGATCGAGTTTCATGATTCTTTAGAAACCCCGTTTTTTGGAAAGGGTTTATGATTCAGATAACAGACAAGGATTGTATATAAAAAAGGATTTAAACCCTAACTACAAGGATTGTATATAAAAAAGGATTTAAAATTCGATTAACGGAGAGAAATTGATGAGAAACCCCCTCTTAGAAATCCCTTCTTATATACAATCCTTGTAGTTATTGTTGGTAAAAACTTGATGATCGAGTTTCATGGTTCTTTAGAAACCCCGTTTTTTGATTTTTTTTCGATAATTGATTATAATAGATTTTTTAATTTCTAAATAGGATAAATAACGATGGATCAAGAACAACAAGCCCTCATTAAGGCATACTTATCAGACGAAAGCAAACTGTATCAAGACTGCTATCAGGGATTCAATCCCCAAACGGGTGATCCCAGCACTGTTCCTTTTGCCAGCCTACCCTCAATAGGTGCCGTTAAACAGAGATTTCAAAAATGGTTTGAAAAAAATCAAGACTGGTTAAAGCAAAAAAATTGTGTGGAATGGGGATACTCGCGCAAACACGAGAAATTTCAAACTAAGGAAATGTTAATTATTGCCCTGACAACTGACGGCTTAACGGCTGCCCTTCCCCTTCCCAATGCAACACTGGCTGCCATGACGGTATTAGTCGCTGAACATTATCTTGATCATCTGTGCGCCGAATGTACTAAAGAGGAGGAGGGATGAGGAATGAAGCATTCGTCCATAACGAAATAGCCAATGCCACCGTTAAAATTTTGGTGGCGAATGAATTTCAAGGCCGCGGTGTTTTTATTACACCGGATGGCTATGTCTTAACGGCTTTTCACTGTATCGGAGAATGTCCGCCCGACATCACTATCGAAACCCGCTTTGGCGAAACATTTAAGGCAGAATTGGATGAAGCGAAGACTTTGAAACACGCCAAATATGATATTGCGGTGTTAAAAATCAATGAGAAAGCCGCGCATTATCTGCCGCTAGGAAGAATTTTAAGTCAAAATGTGACTGATGATGTCGTGGCAACGGGATATCCAGCCGGTGATGATCCCAGACATGATAAACCCGTTTACTTATTTAGCAGAATTTCCCAGATTCGCGCCGATAACAAAATCCAAATTCCTAATGCGATTAAAGGGCGTGGGCAAAGTGGCGGACCCGTTTATCATTACGCGACGAAACGGGTGATTGGATTAGCAACGGAGGGCTATCAACAAGAGGTGATGATGGATACGGGATTAGCAACCCGCTTTGACACCCTATTTGAAAAATGGCCTGAACTTGAAATCATTAATAACAAAGTGGCGCAAACTTGGGAAAAACGCTTAGTCGAATTAGATGTGGAATTAGATGAAGGGAATGATAACAAAAATGGTGGCAAAAAACTGTCTCGCGAGTTCTTGAGTAAGAACCCCCAAATCAAAAGAAAACTTATCAATGCCCTATTTGCCTGTCCAAGCATGAAAGATGACCAAATACGCCGTACCATAATTAACCAATTGCCTCCAGAAATCTCCAACAGTATGTCAAGCCTCTCTCATGGGAAAGCGCATGTTATCAACATATTAGATGTTTGCCTCAACTTTTCTGGGGGATTAGAGAAATTAATTGACGCAATTCGTGAATTTGATGAAGAAACTGAGCAAATACAAGCGCTTGATATTTTTATAAGGAAATGGTGAATGTGACTCGTTCCCAAAATCAGTTTGGGAATGCCTTCTCTCATGGGTTAAATTCCATTAAAAAATAGGGATTCAATATGTCCGTACAACTAACAATAGATTTACCCGAAGATGCTTTTTCTATCTTGCGTACTCATCCTGATGGCTTTATTAAAGAAATGCGTCTTGCGGCGGCAATAAAATTGTTTGAAATAGGTAAAATTTCTCAAGCGAAAGCAGCAGAATTAGCTGATGTGAATCGCCAACAATTTATAAATGCTTTGTCACGTTTTCAGGTATCGCCTATTCAGATGGCAGAATAATTAACAGCGGCGTTTTTAGCTGATGATTAGACGTTGGTAGTTGATAGTTCACCACTGATTTTACTTTAATTGGACAAGTGGCTTTGCTGCATGAATTACCTGATGAAATGGTGATTCCGGCGGGTGTTGCACAAGAAATTCAACGCGGTGCCAAATTTGTTCACCAGTAACAGAAACAATTGTTCATACACTAATACTACCTCACGATGATAAGCAAACCAACGAGATCAGACAAATGCAACTCAACTGGTGAACGAGATTAGGAACGAGCATGAAATAAACTCTCCAACTAGACCTGTCAGGTCTGATTCAACATTGTGGAATTTATTTCATGCTCTTACCATAAACAATATCGACTTCACTCTTTCCATGCCGCCATAAAAGTCTTCCCTTGCGGTACTGGCAGATCACGGCTTTCTGTCCAACCACCCGCAAAAGGTAAATACCGGCGGCAACCCAATTTCGCTAAAAATCGGATCATCAGGGCAGTCAAACGGTGATAAATACGTGGTTTTTTTGCAAAAAATGCCCATAATTTCAGAGCAAAACGCCCACTCAAGGGGGATAATTTGGCTTGATATTCTTTGAAGCGATGAGCACGCAATAATTGAGGTAAGGGAATTTGCATTGGGCAAACTTCTTCACAACGTCCACATAAAGTTGAAGCATTCGGTAATTCTCCTGCCTCTTTTAAGCCTAACATCAGTGGGGTTAGCACAGAACCCATCGGACCCGGATAAACCCATCCATAAGCATGTCCGCCCACTGCACCATACACCGGGCAATGATTTAAACAGGCACCGCAGCGAATGCAGCGCAACATGTCATGAAATTCACTTCCAAGCAGAGAAGAGCGTCCATTATCCACCAATACGACATGAAATTCTGTGGGACCATCTAAATCTTCACGACGGCGGGGCCCTGTAGAAAAGGTAGTATAAGAGGTGATTTCTTGCCCTGTCGCGCTCCGTGCCAATAGCCGCAATAATGTCGTGCAATCTTCTAATGTGGGAACCACTTTTTCTATACTCGTGACGACGATATGAATATGCGGCAAAGTATTGGTTAAATCGCCATTGCCCTCATTCGTCACAATAACGGTTGAACCTGTTTCAGCAATCAGGAAATTCGCACCAGTAATTCCCACATCAGCACTTAAAAACTTTTCGCGCAACACCTGACGCGCTTCATTGACTAAATCGGGGATTTCGCTCAACTTTTCATTTAAACCATATTTTTGATGATGTTGATGAAATAAATCCGCCACTTGTTCACGGGTTTTATGTACAGCAGGCGCAATAATATGACTTGGCGGCTCTTTTGCCAGTTGAATGATATATTCTCCCAAATCAGTTTCTACCACATCAAAACCCGCTTTTTCCAACGCGCTATTGAGGGCAATCTCTTCACAAATCATAGATTTACCCTTAGTCACACGTTGCGCTTTAGCGGCTTTAGCAATCGAAATAATTTGTTCACACGCGGAATCCGGTGTCTCTGCCCAATGTACTTCACCGCCGCTGCGCTGTACTTGTTTTTCAAACTGTTCTAAATAAAAATCTAAATGCGCTAAAGTATGTTCCTTAATCTCACGGGCGCGTTGTCGCAAACTCTCAAATTCGGGCAAAGCCTCAATGGCTGCGCGACGTTTATCAATAAAATGACTTTTGCTTCTTGCAAGCGCATTTTGTAAATGAATATTTTTTAAAGCCTGTTTGGCTTGATATTTAAAAGCATGGGGAGTTGATTTCACGGTTTTTGGTGTCTTTTTTTATAATGGTTAATGGTTTCGAGGCTAACGTTTTTTCCTTTGTACAAGACATTTTTTATTGTCAGAATCAGAATTTTGGAATTTTGGAATTTTCAGAATTAAAAATAAAGTGAGTTTTCATTTCGAGGTTTAAGTTTTTCTTCAAAAAACTTAAACCTCGAAAACATAAAAGGTTTTAAATTCTGTTAATTCTTCAATTCTGAAAATTCTGATTCTAACAATGGAAAGTGATTTAAATCAATGAATTATAAAAAATTGTCCTGTACAAAGAAAATTAGTATAGAAATCCGATTTTTTGAAAAAATCGGATTTCTTTATTCGCTTTATGCTTAATCCGAAAACGTGAACGTTTGGAGTATATAATACGGTTTTTGGAGTCTTTTTTTTAATTCACCACATTTTGCGGATGTCCTTGAAGAAACGCTTGCAGATTCGCCACAGTCATATCTAATAAAGTTTGTCGCGCTGTCTGAGTCGCCCAAGCAACATGGGGGGTAATGAAACATTTTTCTAATTGAAACAATGGGTTATAAGATTTAGGCGGTTCTACGGATAAGACATCTAAGCCTGCCCCCGCAATTTGTCCACTACGCAATGCTTCCGCTAAAGCGTTTTCATCAACCAAAGCTCCTCGCCCCGTATTAATGAGAAAAGCGGACGATTTCATTAAAGCTAAACTGTGGGCATTGATAAGATGTTCTGTTTCAGAGGTGAGGGCACAATGTAAACTGATCACATCGCTTTGTTGGAATAAAGTCTCTAAATCCACATTTCTTACCCCTTCAACCAATTTGGGGGTACGTTGATAAGCCAAAACTGGCATATCAAAAGCATTTGCCAATTTTGCGACGGCTTTTCCAATCGCGCCAAGTCCAATAATACCCATCGTCAACGTTTCTAGGGCAATCATTGGTTTATCCCAATAACAAAAATCCGTGTTATGGCTCCAACGTTTTGCCCTAATGCCCTCGGAATGTCTTCCAACATGTCGCGTCATTTCTAATAGCAAAGCAAATACCATCTGTGCCACTGATTTTGTGCTATAAGCAGGGACATTGGTTACGGGGATATGCCGTTCACGAGCGGCTTCGATATCAACAACATTATAGCCGGTTGCCAATACACCAATATATTGCAATTTCGGCAATTGGGCAATAATGGCGCGATCCAGTACCGTCTTATTCGTAAAAACGATTTCAGCCTCGACAGCGCGTTGCACTACTTCAGAGGCAGGGGTACGATCATAAATCTGACAATTTCCTAAAGACTGCAAAGCAGTCCAACTTAAATCACCTGGATTAAGGGTGTAACCATCTAAAACAACAATATTCATAAAATAAACCTGACTTGTTTGGGCTAAATTTTTTGGAAATTATTAAATCTTCATTCCTAAAAAGTATTAAAACTTATGTTTCAGCACTTATAGTTATGCATAAAATTTGTTATTATTATAGTTATCCAGATAAATATTGCGATTTAAAAATCGGATTTTTTGTAGGATAAAACTTTTCTGGATAACTATAACATAGGATTTTTTCAAAAGTTTTATTGGCGAACATCTATAGTATCTATAGTCACTTTGTTTGAAACCCAAAATGAAAGAAACAAAGAATGATAAGTTGGGAAATAAGTTTAAGCAAGTGATTGAAAAAAGTGGTATTCATTTGCTATCATTAATTAATGATATTTTGGATATTTAGAAATCAAAGTTTTCAGTTAAGCAGGATTTTATAATGACAAATCAAAATGGTTCACGCACAAGGCGTAGAAAACTTTTATTTTACTTAGATGTTATTGATCAAGAAACGCATAAGTTACTTGGACATCTAGGGGATATTTCAAAAGATGGAATAATGATTCTCACAGAGAAGCCCATCCAATTTGAAAATGTGAAGTGGATAAAAATCCAATTGCCTGATTTTAAAGAGTTCACGAAAAAATATATTGAAGTGGAAGTGGAAAAACGATGGGAAAAGCCTGATTCTCAGCCAAATTTATATCGCCTCGGCTGTCGTTTTATAAAACTGAATGAGGAAGATTTGCCAACTCTTGAACATGTTCAAGAAGTTCTTGGTTTTAATTCTACTTTGTCATATTATAGCTGAGTACAGTAAAGGTAGGGAGGCAATGTCTTTTTAGTGCAACGGCATCATATTACGGGGTTTTGCCGTTGCACCAAAGTTGCCCACCCTACACCACTCCAATTTAAATTCGTAACTACTCAG
>JAGLHR010000093.1 GCA_023143415.1 Thiomargarita sp.
CTAAAGGGCTGGGTGCTGTTGGAACCGTTGCCGCACTTCTGATACTTCTTTGATTTTAATGATGAATTATGAATGGTGAATTATGAATGGTGAATTATGAAAATGGAGTACAACGCTTCAGCTTTGTGATTTGGAGCCATGTAGGGTGGGCAAGGTTTTTTTGTTGCCCACCGTTAAAACATCATTTACCCGATGTGCTCCTGTGATATGGTGGGCAAACAAAAAGACGTTTGCCCACCCTACCCGGCTATTTAAACTTTTTTGTCTTTTTTGCAAGTAAAACAGAGTTTTGGAAAGAGAAAGGCAGAGTTTTGGAAAGAGAAAGGCAGAGTTTTGGAACGAGAAAGGCAGAGTTTTGGAAAGAGAAACATTCAGAATAAACAAAGATGGGGTGAACGATGGGGTTTGAACCCACGACCGCCGGAATCACAATCCGGAGCTCTACCAACTGAGCTACGTTCACCATAAAAACTAAAGAAAAATTCGCGCCCGGCAGGACTCGAACCTGCTACCCTCGGCTTCATACCACTATAGCTTTCGCTACCAAATTCATGTTTGTGGTCTGGACCATATCTTTGCCATCTCAGGCATGGTGCGTATGGCCTCTACGGATCCCAGTATTGACAAAATAGTTACCTGCAAATTGCCCTTTCACTATCTTATTGGTTTCCTCGGTATTGCCATTTGACAGGTTTCACCGATATAGCACCATCCACCATAACAGTTCCAGTTTCCTGTTATGGGTCCAATTTGCTTAACACAAAAAAAGAAGGCCGATGCTCTATCCAGATGAGCTACGAGCGCATAATTGGTCGGGGTAGAGGGATTTGAACCCCCGACACCCTGCTCCCAAAGCAGGTGCGCTACCAGGCTGCGCTATACCCCGATATTTGAAGTTGTTTATCATACGCTTATAAAAATTTTATGTCAAGAGTAAAATTGAAAAAAATGGGCATTTATTATTTATCTATTTGATTTATAAAATAATATTTTTTAAATTTCAATTTGAAATCACAAAATTTAATATTCTATTTTATATTATATTTATATTTATTAATTATTAATATCTAATTTTACTGAACACAAGAATAATTTGGATTTTTCAATCTCAAATCCAAAGCCATGATGGCGTTAAAAAAATTTTAACTCTGTTTAGAAAAATAAATTCTTTAAAGGCTCTTGTAAAACTTATGGATGAAAACTGAAAGAGGGCAAACACGCAGGTTCGCCCCTACAATCCGAGGGCGAACACGCAGGTTCGCCCCTACAATCCGAGGGCGAACACGCAGGTTCGCCCCTACTGAAAGACGTGAGGTTTTGTAGGGGCAGACCTGCGTGTCTGCCCTCATCATAAGAGTTTTGCAAGAACCTCGTTATTATGGTTTAATGTTATGAAATCCAAAGCAAAAGCGTTGAACTCCTATGAGGCAGAAAATGAAAAAAATTTTAGTCACCAGTGCATTACCTTATGCTAACGGCTCAATACATATCGGGCATTTGGTGGAGTATATCCAAACTGATATATGGGTTCGTTACAAAAAAATGTGTGGACATGAATGCTATTATGTCTGCGCCGATGACGCGCATGGTACGCCTATCATGTTACGCGCACAAAAAGAGGGCATCAGCCCTGAAAAGATGATTGCTCGTTTTCAAACGGAGCATCAAGCGGATTTTGCGGATTTTTCGATTGGGTTTGATAATTATTATTCCACCCATAGCCCCGAAACTCAGCATTTTTCCAATTTGATTTATAAAGGGCTGAAAGAAGGCGGATATATTGAGCGTCGTACTATTAGCCAATTTTATGATCCCGTTGAAAAGATGTTTTTGCCCGATAGGTTTATTCGAGGCGAATGCCCTAAATGCGGCGCAAAAGATCAATATGGTGATAGTTGTGAGGAGTGCAGTAAAACTTACAATCCAACTGAGCTTAAAAATCCTATTTCCGCAATTTCTGGGGCAAAGCCGATAGAAAAAGAGTCAGAACATCTATTTGTTAATCTGTCGAATTTTGAGGCGATGTTGCGGGAATGGACGGGCAGTGGGACTTTACAGCCAGGAGTATTGCATAAACTCAATGAATGGTTTGAAACAGGATTACAATCCTGGGATATTTCGCGTGATGCGCCCTATTTTGGTTTTGAAATTCCCGAGGAGCCAGGTAAATATTTTTATGTCTGGCTAGATGCGCCCATTGGATATATGGCGAGTTTCAAAAATCTCTGTGATAAAAAAGGGATTGATTTTGATGAATTTTGGGGCGCAGAGAGTAAGGCAGAGTTGTATCATTTTATCGGCAAGGATATTGTCTATTTCCACACATTATTTTGGCCAGCCATGTTGACAGGGGGTGGCTTTAGAAAACCTACCGCCGTATTTGTCCACGGGTTTTTAACAGTGGATGGAAAAAAGATGTCTAAAACACGCGGCACATTTATTAACGCCCGTACTTATTTAAATCATCTTAACCCAGAATATTTACGTTATTATTTTGCGGCTAAATTGGGGCATGGCGTAGAAGATGCTGATTTGAATTTGGATGATTTTCTTCATCGTGTTAATGCTGATTTAGTGGGTAAAATGGTTAATATCGCCAGTCGTTGTGCGGGTTTTATCACTAAACGCTTTGATGGACAATTAGCATCTGCATTACCTGATATTGCCCTTTATCAAGAGTTTATCGCATCAGGCAGACTGATTGGCGATGCTTACGAGAACCGTGATTATAATAAAGCGGTGCGTGAAATAATGGCATTGGCAGATCAGGCTAATCAGTATATTAATGAACATAAGCCTTGGGTGATAGCAAAACAAGAAGAGAAAGCCGTAGAATTACAAGCGGTTTGTAGTCAGGGCTTAAATCTGTTTCGAGTGTTAATGGGTTATTTGGCACCGATTCTGCCATTGATGACAAAGGAGGTGGAAGCATTTTTAGCCGCCCCCATTACTTGGCAACCAGAACCGTTGCTGGCGCAGACGATTAATCCCTTTAAACCATTAATGAAGCGCGTGGAGAAAAAACAGATTGATGCTATGATAGAGGATTCTAAGGAAAGTATCCCGTCTAAGTCTATACCGTCGTCACCTGTTGCAGAAACGATCAATTATGATGACTTTGCCAAAGTTGATTTACGCATTGCCCGTATTGTCAAAGCCGAACATGTTGAAGGGGCGCAAAAATTATTGCGTTTAACCTTAGATGTGGGAGAAGAAAAAACGCGCAACGTGTTTGCTGGGATTAAAGACGCTTACACACCAGAACAATTGCTTAATCGCTTGACAGTGATGGTGGCAAATTTGGCACCGCGTAAAATGCGCTTTGGTGTTTCAGAAGGCATGGTATTAGCGGCAGGGCCAGGTAAAAAAGACTTATTTTTGCTGAGTCCCGATGACGGGGCGCAACCAGGTATGCGTCTTAAATAAAAGACATTCAAACCGTTTTAGGATTCACATCATGATTAAAGATGATAAAGTAGTCAAAGTTGAATTAATACGAGATGAGCAAAAAATAGTCGAAGTTGAATTAATGCGAGTAAAAGTCGAGTTAATGCGAATGGCGACAGATTTGGCTCTGAATATCTTAAACAAAACGCCGACATACAGAGGTAAAGACGATAACGAGCTAATGTTAAAGTTTACCGTGAAAACTTTTGATGAGTGCATTAAAACGGTTGCTAATAATTACAAAACACATTTTCCGTCGTTGCCTAAATAAGTCGTTTAATATAAAACCTGATATATTTCAATAATTTATCAGGTTTATATTGCCCACATTTCTCATTTAAAAAAGTTTTTCAGGCATTCGCTCTGCGAAACTTTTGTAGGGTATATTGATTTTTTTAATTTAATCAATTAAAATTAATGTGATGATGAATTTTTGTAACTACTCAGGGCAACCACAAGGGATTGCCCCTACAACAATATCCTTATGAAAACTGACGAAAGTATTCTTATGTAGACTCAGGGCAACCATAAAGGATTGCCCCTACAATATCCTTATAAAAACTGACGAAAGTATTCTTATGTAGGGGCAATCCCTT
>JAGLHR010000094.1 GCA_023143415.1 Thiomargarita sp.
CTTTATGGTTGCTCTGAGTAGTTACCGTTTATTTCCAAATGGTAACAACTCTATTAAAATTATATTTTATCATGTATAACCAAAACATGTTAAAAAGGTTTTGAACTGAAAATTTTAGCAACACATAATTATGAAAGATTCCATCCGTTCTAAATTAGAAAATTTAATTGATCGTTTACAAGAACTAGATGCCCTTCTGGCAGATCCGAGTATCATTACCAATCAAAATAAATTTCGTGATTTGTCCAAGGAATACGCAGAAATTAAGCCAATTGTTGAGTGTTTTCAAAATTATCGTAAAAACTTAAAAGCCATTGAAGAGGCTAAAGAAATGTTGCGCGATGAAGACGCGGATATACGCATCATGGCTGAAGAAGAATTAGCGCAAGCGCAAGCAGAAGATGAACGTTTAGAAGAAGAATTACAATTTCTCTTAATTCCACAAGACCCCGATGATAATCGTAATACCTTTTTGGAAATTCGTGCCGGTACAGGTGGCGATGAAGCAGCGTTATTTGCCGGTGATTTAATGCGAATGTATAGCCGCTATGTCGAGAAAAAAGGGTGGAAAATGGAAATCATCAGTCAAAATGAAGGAGAACATGGAGGATTTAAAGAAATCATCATGCGCGTTTCTGGACAAGGCGTATTTTCACAATTCAAATTTGAATCGGGTGGACATCGGGTACAGCGTGTTCCAGAAACTGAAGCGCAAGGGCGTATTCACACTTCAGCTTGCACCGTCGCCATCATGCCCGAAGTTGACACCATTGATGAAATAGAAATCAATAAGGTGGATATTAGGGAAGATACTTATCGCGCTTCTGGCAGTGGCGGACAACATGTTAATAAAACCGATTCCGCAATCCGCCTCACCCATTTGTCAACCGGTATTGTTGTGGAATGTCAAGATGAACGTTCACAACATAAAAACCGCGCCCGTGCCATGTCTTTATTACAATCCCGCCTATTACAAATTGAGCGTGAACGTCAAGAAACTGAGCAAGCAGAAACGCGGCGTAATCTCGTCGGTAGTGGAGATCGCTCGGAGCGTATTCGTACTTATAATTACCCCCAAGGGCGCGTGACTGATCATCGCATTAATTTAACGCTGTACAAATTAGATGATATTTTAGAAGGCAATATGAATTATTTAATTGAACCGCTAAAACGGGAACATCAAATGGATTTGTTGGCAAGTATGGGGGAATGATCGTGCTTGAACGGTTAAATCATGAAAACCAATAAAAACAAAGAACCTATCCCACTATTTGTTTTTGAACTTAGAATTCGAGGCTAAAGTTTTTTTTAAAGAAAAAACTTTAGCCTCGAACCGATTTTTTCCAAAAATCGGATTTCTTAAACCTCGTTTTTTTGTCAACAACCCAACTATTTTTATTC
>JAGLHR010000095.1 GCA_023143415.1 Thiomargarita sp.
AGGTGCTACGTTGTTCAGTTATGAGAATTTGGATTTTTTCTCAGATTCCAAATTCGTCAAGTAACAGCACCGAATTTTGGGTAGGGCTTGGTAGGGCTGAACAATGTTATTGAGGAAAATTGAGAAAGCCAAACTCAATTACTAGCTTAATTTGTTATAGCAAATTATTTTTTAGACCAACTGCATTAAGGTGAAGAAAATGATGAATGCAATACTCAAAAAACGTGTTCCTGCTACCAGGCGGGATATAAATTTAGAGGAGCCACCATGGCGATTCTATGTCAATCGGCTATTTGATAGCCTTATGCCGAATATGTCGGCAGTATCTACTGCGGGAGCGAGTTCCCTGAAATCTCCTGCGTCAATTTTGCGCGGCGTTGTGTTTGTGACGTTTATCGTTGGTATGATGGCGATGGGGCGCATTGCCTGGGCGGATGAAGACCTTTGCGAAACAATTGATGAAGTTCCAAAAGCCGAGTGTGATGCCTTAGTCGCCCTTTACAAGAATACGGATGGCGATAATTGGAGCAACAAGAGTGCTTGGCTACTCACAGACACACCTTGTCATTGGCATGGGGTGACGTGTGGCGACGTGGATGATAATGGCAAGAAGCATGTAACCGGGCTTTCTCTTTATTCAAACAGACTGAAAAACAACATTCCGCTAGAGTTAAGCGATCTTGCTGCCAATTTGCAAACTCTGAATCTGTCCTATAACCAATTGGGAGGAGAAATTCCAGAGGAGCTAGGCAGCCTTGCTAATTTGGAAACTCTTAATCTGTCCTATAACCAATTGGGAGGTGACATTCCAGCGGCGTTATACGACTTGACTGAATTGGAAACTCTCTATTTGAACAACAACAATCTGACTGGGAATCTTCCATCAGAGCTAGGCAATCTTACCAATTTGGTTTCTCTCTCTTTGTCCGACAACAAGCTGACTGGGAATCTTCCATCAGAGCTAGGCAATCTTACCAATTTGGTTTCTCTCAAACTGGACAAGAATTTACAATTGACTGGTCCATTACCAAGCAATCTCTCCAACTTAAATACTTTCTATTTCAACAGCACTGACTTGTGTGAACCAATAGATATCTCATTTCAAACTTGGTTAAGCAATATAACCAATATAAGCGATATAAGCCATATTCGCTACTTATTGAGAAGTAGCGGGCGTTGTTCTAACGTTGTTGAACCGTATGATTGCAATGAAGTCACCGATAATATCCTCCTTCAGGATTGTAACGCCTTAGTTGCTCTTTATAATAGCACAGAAGGTGACAATTGGAATAATAAAAGCGGTTGGGTAATCACAAAAACACCCTGTAGTTGGTATGGGGTTAAATGTGGTGACGTGGGTAGCAATAAGCGTGTAATCGAGCTTTCTCTCATTGATAACAGACTGAAAAACAACATTCCGCTAGAGTTAAGCAATCTTGCTGAATTGAAAACTCTTGAACTGCACAATGACCCATATAATCTGTACATTAACCAATTGGAAGGAAACCAATTGAACAAAGAAATTCCAACGGCGTTAGGCGACTTGACTAAATTGCAAACTCTTAATCTGTCCGAGAACAGATTGGATGGAGAAATTCCAGCGGCGTTAGGCGACTTGACTAAATTGCAAACTCTCTATTTGTCCGACAACCAATTGGAAGGAGAAATTCCACCGGATATAGGCCACCTTGAGAATTTGCGAACTCTCTATTTGTCCAACAACCAATTGAGTGGGAATGTTCCATCTGAGCTAGGCAATCTTACCAGTTTGGTTTCTCTCCGTCTGGAGAACAATCCAGATTTGACTGACCCATTACCAAGCACATTGGCTGCTAATCTCACCAAGTTAAGCAGTTTCTATTTCTATAGCACTAACTTATGTGAACCAATAGATAGCCCATTTCAAACTTGGTTAGGCGAACTTAGTAGCTTAAAAAGTACCGGTCTTCGTTGTGGAACCGGTGATTTTGTCAATTGCGATGATGTGACCGACATTCCTAATAGCGAGTGTGAAGTGTTAATTGACTTTTATGACAGCACTGATGGTGACAATTGGATTAATCGAAGCGGTTGGCCACTCACAAACACAGCCTGTAATTGGTATGGGGTTACATGTAGTGAAGTGGATAGCAATCAACATGTGACTGAGCTTTTTCTTGATTCAAACCAACTGAAAGGCAAAATTCCGCCAGAGTTAGGTTACTTGACTGAATTGCAAACTCTCTATTTGTACTCTAACCAATTGGAAGGAGAAATTCCACCGGAGCTAGGCAACCTTGCTAATTTGCGAACTCTCTATTTGTACAATAACGAATTGGAAGGAGAAATTCCAGCGGCGTTAGGCAACCTTGAGAATTTGCAAACTCTTTATCTGTCCTCTAACGAATTGGAAGGGGATATTCCAAAAGAGTTAGGCAACTTGACTAAATTGCAAACTCTCAATTTGTCCTACAACAAGCTGACTGGGAATGTTCCATCTGAGCTAGGTGCTCTTACCAATTTGTTTTATCTCAGTCTGGACAACAATCCACAATTGACTGGTCCCTTGCCTGACACAATGACCAATCTCAACTTACAGTATTTCTATTTCCGGAACACTGACTTGTGTGAATCAACAGAACCAACATTTCAGAACTGGTTGGTTGACGTTGGTCAGAACTTGGGAAGTACAGGAGTCCGTTGTACTCCATTAAATTATTCAGACAAAGCCTGTTCTTCACCGACAGTACAAACGGTCGAGACTGGGAATTGGGATGATAGCTCTGGTACTTGGGCTGATATGAGTGGTAATTCAACTGGCGCACCCGAATCAGAAGATATTGTGTTGATTAATGAAAGCCATACTATCACCGGTATTCCTTTTGCTGAGATAAAGGCACTTTGCAACAAAGGTACACTTCAGAGTATGGAAAGCCAACCATTGAAAATTCGTGGCACTGAAGGTATTTTCAATCATGGCGATATGTTAGGTAAAGATGGTGATTCTGGTCAACAGGGTAGCAGTATCATCTTGCAAACTGGTACGCTTGACGATAATGGAATCTGGCAGCACGGCTTTCCTTTTTACAACAAAGGTAAAATCCAAGCTGGCAACGCTGGTAACAGTAGCGGTCAAGGTGGCGCTGTTCAGATATTTGGACGCGATGTGACCAATGATACCGAAGGCGACATTATCGCAGGTAAAGGCGGTGATGCCACTTCGAGTTCCGGGGGGCAAGGTGGATCTATCCTCGTTTTTGGTAAACTCGCTAGTCAAGGTGACTTAGTTAACAAAGGTCTTGTCAGCGCTGGTGACGGTGGAAATAGTAACAGTGGCTTTGGTGGCTTTGGTGGTTCAATATGGCTCACGGCATCAAATGTTTACCTTGAAGGAACTCAGCAAGCTGGCAATGGTGGCAATGGTAATCCTCATGGCCTTGATGGTTTCGTTGTAATTGAACCACACGTCATTGCTTTGAGTAAAGGTGTCAGCATCACTGGTGGCGACACAACCATTTTTGGTGGCGATGATTGGACGCTAGATTTTAGCGGCCTAGAAAGTACCGCCATTGAATCGACTGGCAATATCACCTTAGCGGTGGGTAATAACGGTCTGGTCAACATGACTGGGATAAATGGTACAGTGCTAAAGGCAGCGGGTGACGTTAAAATCTTTGCCAATAGCATTCTTCTGGACGACGGTGTTGAACTGTCTGACGTGATACAAGCCAAGAACATCGTGACAGCGCCTAGCAAAATCCTCTACGATGTCTTATTGACAGGGCTGGGGATAATAACGGGACTTCCTGATACAACGATGCCGCTTTCTTTCGCGTTGACCAATAATGGACCAATGGCTGATGCCTACACTTTAACGGTGAGCGATTCGGCTGGCTGGCCATTAAGTCAATTGCCATCTTCCATTGAACTCAAAGAACTGGAGACTGTAGAATTTGTGTTAAATGTCACATTACCGACCACACGCGGGGCAACGGATGTGATTACGGTAACCGTTACCTCACAGGCCGATTCAAAAGTCAAGGCCAGTACAGAAGTGCAAGTGGCGGTTCAGGGAAATATCATCACTCCCACCAGTTTAACGGCGACTGCTGTTTCACAAACCCAAATTGACTTATCTTGGACTGATAACAGCAATAATGAAACGGGTTTTAAAGTGGAACGCGACGGGAGTTTAATCACAACCACTGCCGCCAATGCCACCAGTTACAGTGACAACGGTTTATCCTGTGATACGACCTACAGTTATTCTGTCAAAGCGACAAATGCAGATGGCGATTCCACAGCTGTGACGGCAAGTGCGACCACTTCTGCTTGTCCTTCAAGTCGCCCTAAACCAACTACCAGACCTCTGCGGATAGAAATTAAGGGCAGCGGCACTGGCAGCGTGACAAGCGATCCTGAAGGAATTGATTGCAGTGAGGAAGATGATGCGATCTGTAAATATACATTTGATATGAATACGAAAATTACCCTAACGCCTCAAGCGGGTCCTGATTCAGAATTTACCGCTTGGATTGGTGATAGGGATTGTTCTGGGGGTCAATTCGTACTCAAACAGAGTTGGGTTGGTATGTTATGTTATGCGTACTTTCGCCGCATCGAGACACCTGTCACACCAACGCAATCTGTCACACCTTCGACGAGTACGCTAGGAGCCTACTATATCCCAGGTGCAGAGAATGAGGGTCAAACGTATGTGCGAATCACCAATACGAATGAGACACCCGTTGAGGTGAAAGGCACACTTTACCATCAAGATGGCCATATATTAGGTACGGCTGAAACGGTACTCTTCCCAGAACTCGCCGCTAATGCGACGGGCGTTTTCAACAGAGCATCACTCGCCGAACAAGTGGGAAGCACTTCTTGGGGTCAAGAGATTGCCTGGTTATACCTCACCGCTCCAGAAGACGGGCTTCGCGTGATGAATATGGTCCGTAATGAAACGAAAACCTTAGCGAATATGAGTCTTGTTGCAGAAACTGCGCTCTATAACTTACCCGGAAGTGGAGAAACCGATGAAGGGTTTGCCCTCATCATCAATACCTCCAACGAACCCGTCTCCGTCACAGGTACCCTTTATGCTCAAAGCGGGCAAGTGTTGGGAACTCCCAATGCGATACTGTTTGACAGCTTAAAGGCAAAAGCGATGGGTATCTTATCGGCACCGTTTTTAGAAGAGCGAGCCGGTACAACGCCCTGGCAGCGAGCCTGGTTACAAATCACTGCGCCGACAGCCAATCTCAAACTGATGAACCTCAACCTAAATAATGGCACGGTTCTCAATATGAGCCATGTTGTCGAAGACGCGCTGTACAACTTGCCGGGTACTTTGGTCACGCAAGACAGCGTCAAAGTGCGTTTCACCAATACCACCGATGAAGCGATGCAAGTCAAGGGCATACTTTATCATCGCGATGGGCAGATATTGGGCAATGCAGATGCCGTTATCATTGAGGAATTAGCCCCTCACGCCACCAGCGAACTGTCAATGCTCGACTTTGAAGAACGGTTTGGAAGCGCACCTTGGACCAGTCGTGCGAGGCTAGTCATTACCCAGCCCACCAATGGCTTAAAGCTGATGGGACTCATAGAGAGCCACGAAACGGGTACCGTCGCCAATGCCAGCGCAGTTGGGGAAAATCGGCTCTTCAACGTGCCAAGTCCCGACAACTTTGACAAAGGATGGATACGTGTTATCAACACGACGGCAGCCAATCTTTCAGAAGTCAAAGGTACGCTTTATCACCGCGACGGGTACATAATGGGTACGGCTAACTCGGTGCTGGTTGAGAACTTAGCGGCTGATTCTTCAGTAGCGATTTCGCAATCAATGTTAGCGGAAGCTGTCGGCACAGAACCTTGGACTGCACGAGCGACATTAGAGATTACCGCTCCAGCGACGGGTGTCAAACTGATGCTGATGATTCGCTCACCGAGTGGTACTTTGACCAATCTGAGTGGCGCGTTGGAAAAGTGATCATTCGCTTTTCAGAACAGTGCAAGGGTTCAGATTTAAAACCAGACCTGCCAGGTTAAAACAAAACCTGGCAGGTCAAGGGCAGCGACTTGATTTTGACTTTGGTTTTTGACCTGGCAGGTTTTCTTTTGAACCTGCCAGGTCTGGTTTTGACTTATCCTTGTGATGCGAATGGCGATGGCATAGAAGATGTGATGCTGGTTTTTCCCAACGGTGAACAGCAGAGAATGTTTGTGATTGAATAAGTACTCAAACGCAAGCCTTATGTAAACTCATAAACCTGACCCGTTTTGAAAACCTGTCAGGTTTTTTTTGTTTTGTTTTTTGTTTGGAAAAACTCATAAACCTGACATGTTTTGAAAACCTGTCAGGTTTTTTTTTGTTTGGAAATGAGTGAATGCCCTGCTTGATCTCAACGAACAGAAATTGTGCGAATTGTATAATAAATATACTGCACACGGTTATAATTTATAACTTTTTAGAAACCAAGTTTCTTGCCTCATTAAACGAATTAAATGCTTAATAATTTATGGTAATTTGTTTAGTCTGTTATAATTCTGCGTAGTATAATATGAACAAAGGATATTTATGATGACAAGTTCAACAGTCGAAGCCGTTTTTGAAACACGCTAACCATTATTAACACTCATGCCAAATTTTGTTCATCTACATTTACACACAGAATATGCCCTAGTCGATAGCCTTATCCGCATTAAGCCTTTAGTGAAAGCGGTGCGGAAAGCCGGAATGCCAGCCTGTGCTGTCACCGATTATAGTAATCTATTTGCCCTCGTCAAATTTTATCGCGCCGCGCAATCTGAAGGCATTAAACCCATTATTGGTGTCGATGTGCGGCTCCATCAGGGTGCAGAACCTGCTAGCCGCCTCGTCTTGTTATGTCAAAATGAGATTGGCTATCGTAATCTGACTCGTTTAGTTTCACGCAGTTATACTGAAGGGCAAGAAAATAATGTCCCTTATTTACATCGCCAATGGTTAAATGGTGCAACAGAAGGCATCATTGCACTCTCTGGAGGATGCGAAGGCGAAATAGGGCAAGCATTATTAGCAGAAGATATCCATTTAGCAAAACAACGCTTGAATGATTTTAAGTTGTTGTTTCCACAGCGTTTTTATATTGAATTACAACGAACAGGGCGGCTCCATGAAGAAGAATATATCCATGCTGCTGTTGAACTGGCTTTAGAAACAGATATTCCTGTTGTTGCGACTAATGATGTCTGTTTTTTAAACAGCAACGATTTTGAATCCCATGAAGTGCGTGTCTGTATTCACGATAGCAATATTCTTGCTGATAAAAATCGCCCTCGCCGCTATAGTGAACAGCAATATTTGCGTACCCCGCAGGAAATGGCGGAATTATTTTCCGATATACCAGAAGCCATTGAAAATACTTGGCTCATTGCCCAACGCTGCAATTTAGAATTAACTCTAGGCAAAAATTTCCTGCCCGATTTTCCCATTCCAGAAGGAGAAACGGTTGAAGAATATTTCCGCAATCAAGCGCGTATTGGTTTAGAACAACGTTTAGCTTTCCTGTTTGACAGAACCACTGAGAAATTTACAGCGCAACGCCGCCCTTATGATGAACGTTTAGTTCTTGAACTTGACGTGATTATAAAGATGGGCTTCCCCGGCTATTTTTTAATTGTCGCCGATTTTATCCAATGGGCGAAAGAAAATGATATTCCAGTTGGTCCAGGGCGTGGTTCTGGTGCGGGTTCGTTAGTCGCTTATGCACTCAAAATCACCGATTTAGATCCCATTCACTATGAACTCCTATTTGAACGTTTTTTAAATCCAGAACGTGTTTCGATGCCCGACTTTGATATCGACTTTTGTATAGAAGGACGCGATGATGTCATTAATTATGTGGCAGAGCGTTATGGGCGGGAACGTGTTTCGCAAATCATTACTTATGGTACAATGGCGGCTAAAGCCGTCGTGCGCGATGTTGGGCGCGTTTTAGCCTATCCCCACGGTTTTGTTGATAAAATTGCCAAACTCATTCCCTTTGAAATTGGCATCACCCTGGATAAAGCCTTAGAGAAAGAAGACGCTTTAAGCACTCTTTATGATGAAGAAGAAGATGTGCGTGCATTGATAAACATGGCGCGTCAGCTTGAAGGGCTTACCCGTAATTCCGGGAAACATGCTGGTGGCGTGGTGATTGCACCTAGCGTTCTGACCGATTTTACGCCCCTCTACTGTGAACAAGACAGTAGCGATTTAATGACCCAATTTGATAAGGGCGACGTTGAAGCTGTTGGTTTAGTCAAATTCGACTTTTTAGGATTGCGTACCCTCACCATTATCAAATGGGCATTAAAAACGATTAATCATTTTGCTGAGAAGCCAATTGATATTTTAAAACTTCCCCTGGATGATCCCGAAACGTATAATTTGCTTAAAAGAGGCGATACCACTGCTGTTTTCCAATTGGAATCATCGGGTATCAAAAAACTCATCAGGCGGTTACGCCCTGATTGCTTTGAAGAGATTATTGCGTTAGTGGCTTTATATCGCCCTGGCCCTTTACAATCGGGCATGGTTGATGATTTTATTGAGCGTAAACAAGGACGCGCTAAAGTTGAATATCCTCACCCTGATCTCGCCCCCATTTTAAAACCGACTTACGGAGTCATGGTTTATCAGGAACAGGTGATGCAAATTGCTCAGGTGTTGGCGGGTTATAGTTTGGGCGGGGCGGATTTACTTCGCCGTGCTATGGGCAAGAAGATAGCCAAGGAGATGGATAAACAAAGATCAGTGTTTGTCGAAGGCGCGACTAAACGGGGTGTAAAAGAGAAGGTTGCGACTTATGTATTTGATTTAATTGATAAATTTTCCGGTTATGGGTTCAATCGCAGTCACTCCGCCGCCTACGCACTCCTCGCCTACCAAACCGCCTGGCTCAAAGCCCATTATCCCGCCGCATTCATGGCAGCCGTATTATCAGCAGATATGGATAATACCGATAAAGTCGTGTCATTGATTGATGAATGTCGCGCGATGAAACTTAAAGTATTGCCGCCCAATATCAATGTTTCTCATTACAAATTCACCGTCGCGGATGATCAAAATAAATCAATTCATTATGGCTTAGGTGCCATTAAGGGCGCAGGTGAAGCGGCACTCGAAGGTATTGTGACAGAGCGTGAAGAAAAAGGACGCTTTACAGACTTATTTTATTTTTGCAACCATATTGATCTTCGTAAAGCCAGTCGTCGTATTTTAGAACCCCTAATTAAAACAGGCGCATTAGATGAATTAGGACCAAATCGTGCTGTTCTGATGGCTTCTTTAGACAGTGCTATTAAATCCGCAGAACGACATTCGACAGATTCCGCCGCTGGACAAAACGATATATTTGGTGGGCGTATTCAAAAATCAACCCAAGAAGAACCGCCGTTTGTCAAGGATATACAAGAATGGAGTCAGACTGAACGTTTAAAAAATGAAAAAGAGGGATTGGGTTTTTATTTAAGTGGACATCCCATCACGCCCTATTTATTAGAACTGGCACAATTAGTCAGGGCGACACGCCTTTCGGCTGTGAAACCAACAGAAAAGAAGCAAACTGTGCGCGTCGCTGGATGGGTAACAGATTTGCGTATCAATACCAAACGCGGGCGCATGGCTTTTATTACCCTAGATGATAGCACTGCGCGAATGGAAGTGAAGATTTATTCTGAGTTATATGCAACAGCGCGTGATCTTTTAGTCAAAGATACTTTATTAATAGTAGAAGGAGAAGTGCGTGTTGATGATTACAATGACGGTTATACTATGACAGCCAAAAAAATTTCTACCCTTGAGACGGCTCGTGAACAAAAAGCGAATCGCTTAGAACTCTCTGTACCAACACAGAATTCTAATGAACTGGCACAAAAATTAGTCGCCACCCTCAAATCCCACCTTCAAGGGCAATGTCGTGTCTTTATTAATTACCAGCATCAAGAGGCACAGATAGAATTACAACTGGATGACAATTGGAAAGTGAAAGCAAATACCTCCTTAATTGATGAGTTAAAAGGATTGCTTGGGGAAGATAGCGTTAAAGTGAGGTAATTTAGCAACAGGTGGTTAAAAATTAACCAGTGGTTAAAAATTAACCACCTAAAAACAAAATAATGTGCTAAAAAAAAGCGGAAATAATAGTTGCTCTTAAAGCCGCATAATTTTTTATGGCGTTAATTTATAAAAATATCAATGAGATAGAATTTTCAATATTAGAATATTCTAATATTAAAATATTGCTGGTTTAATTTTTGCTTATATAGACATAAATTATTCACACAAAAGACATAAATTATTCACACAGAATGTTTAATGTGGAAAACTCAAAAAAATCATCAATTCAAACAATAGGGTAATATTTTATGAAAGTTAAACATTTCATGACATTAGTAGTTGCATCAGCATTTTTTTTCTCCACACAAGTGATGGCTGATGTAAAAAGCCAAATAGATAGAACCGCTCATCAAATAGCTAATAATCAAGCGTCTATCCAGGTTCAAGAAGAGGAAACGGCGAAAACTGAAGGGGATGTTAAAAGTATAATTGACTTTAGTTGTGGTTGTTAAAATTTTACTCAAATAATGATGCGGGCGCGTCGAGAATCGGTTCCCAGATGCGTGGGAACCAGATTTATTTATAAAAATCTCAATGAGATAGAATTTTTCTCTTACTGGTTATTTTGTCTAATAACCAGCAAACAAAAATTATTCACACACAATATTTAATGTGGAAAACTCAAAAAAATCATCTATTCAAAAAAATCATCTATTCAAATAATAGGGGGAATATCTTATGAGAATTAAACATTTCATTACATTAATAGTTGCAACCACATTTTTTTTCTCCGCACAAGTGATGGCTGATGTAAGAAGTCAAATAGATATAACCGCTCATCAAATAGGTAATAATCAAGCGTCTATTCTAGCTCAAGAAGAGGAGACGGCGAAAACCGAAGTTGATGTGAAAAGTATAATTGATTTTGATTGTGGTTGTTAAAATTTTGCTCAAGTAATGACGCAGGCGCGTCGAGAATCGGTTCATCAGCCGGCGCGTCGAATTGGAATTCATTCAAGGCTAAAGTTTTTTGCAGAAAAAATCTTAGCCTCGAATGCTTTAGCTTTGGTCTAGTAAGGAGCGTGCATGAAATACACCATGTTGAATCAGGTATTCGATGTTTCCGCTTCAAAAAACTTAAACCTCGAAACGTTCCTATGCTCATTATTTGATGGCATAAATCTTTTCATCATTGACTACATCCAGCCTAAGATTAAACACACCAAAAATTGGGGGTTATCATAGTCAATCAGTGTTTCTTGATGTTGTATGATTCGTCGCATGGTTTTTCTACTTTCTATTTATTAACGGAATTTCCTTGTTGATGATAGGCTAAAACCATTTCATGGACGGCATCTCTCAACATGGTACAGCATTCTTCAATATCTTGAACTTCCGTAATAACTTCAGTTCATTCAATGAGTTGTCACATAAAATATTGTTGTCTGATATGCCAATGCACATTGGCTTCATCACAATAATGGCCTTGTAACTCGTATTAATTGATTGTTTAATTGCTGTACCTCTCTCATTTTTTCATCAATTCTTTGGGCTAATTGTTGGTAATCCTTATTGTGAGTACATGAGATAATACCGCTATGCTCATTATTGGCATGTAGTCTGTAAAAATCCTTGTGGTTATAGCGTTTCCCGATTGCATAA
>JAGLHR010000096.1 GCA_023143415.1 Thiomargarita sp.
GCCATTAAGGAACGTGCATGAAATAATATCTACGACTAGACCTGACAGGTTTTGGAAACCTGTCAGGTCTAAACCGAATCGGGTGGTTTTTGGTAAAGACTTGGAAACGACAGACCTGACAGGTTTTGGAAACCTGTCAGGTCTAAACCGAATCGGGTGATTTTTGGTGATGAGGGGCTTTGAACAGGATTAAAATGTCTGAATCATCATTTCCAGTATTTTAGCATTTTCATAAAAAAATAGATTAAAATCAATAGGTTTCATTCTTTTAATGTTGAAATTTTGAAAATTATGATTCTGACAAAGGTATTTTTAACTATTTCTGGTTCCCACGCGCTGGCGCGTGGGAACCAGAAAAATAGTTTAGCTGAGCCTGCTTTGGCTTTTAGCCTTGAAATTGATTTCAAGGCTAACGGCAGAGTAGTTAAAAAAAGTGCTTATGGCACCTTGAATGAAATTATCAATCAGTTACTTATTTAATTCTTTATAGCCCTTTCATATCGTGGCACCTCGCGCCCTATCATGCATGATTCAAAAAAATGGACTTAAACAGATTAAATGATCCCCTTAATTTGAACCACGTTCACCTTCACTTATCAAAGTCAAAAGCCATTAAAATTTATAGAGCATCCCGGCTGAAAACACGTTTTCATCGCGGTAGTCATTATCGCTATCGGTTTGACGATAGCCCGCAAAAATATGAGCATATTCAGTAATATGGAACTTAGCCCCCAGGGACCAACTTAAAGCATCTTCGTCTAAAACCTCACCGTTGATGTCTGTCAATCTCAAATTCTCTTCAATATCAGAGAGATAACCGGCAACCCAACCCGCCAGGGTGATTTTCTGGATGCGGTAATCAAAGGAACCGATAATATATTGACCCCCATCAGGGTTATTATCAAAAGCCCCTAATTCCCCATCTTCGTATTGAATGGCGAGTTTCAGCCCTGGTATCACCTTATAGTTTGCACCCACTTTCCAATTGGTGAACTTGTCATTGTTCCAAGCTGCACCGCCCGGTGAAATTTGGTTGTCTCCTTGATCAAGGTAAGCACCATGAGCCCATATAGTCATGTTTGGGCTGGTGTATTTTAGCTCGACATTTCCACCTCTTTTGTCGGCATTGTCATCGCCCATAATTTGTACACGCGCATTAACTCCCCCAAATTTGACACCCATTTCTAGCGCACCGGGTATGTCACTGCTATGTACCAAACCAGAGGTGTTAATACCATAGCCGGGGTTAATGCCGACTTTTCCCGTTATAGGGTCTTTGACAACAGAGCGTCGATCTCCAGTTGCATTCCAGTTCCAATGCACTTCGTTATATCTGCCACCAGACATCCCACCACCAGTGCCACGAGCCTGCATAGAAGTGTATATCCACGGGTCAATAAGCCCTTTAGCGTTTCGATAGGCACCCCGCAATTTCCCGTATTTAATCTGGAAGGTGTCATTTTTCAAGCCCACCCAAGCCTCTAAACCTGGACCAAGCCCAGAATTATTAGTCGTATGAAACGTGGTACGATAACGCGCATGGGGAATCATACCGCCGGGCAGTTTTTTATCCAGTTCAAAGTCAAGGCCAATCAGGTTAGGACCATCGTTAAGAATGTTACCATACCGATCTTCTGTCAGGATTTGGCGACCCATGTCATCATCCGTCTCCGTAAAGCCCAAACTGCTACCCATTTTACCCCTCACGAGGTCCTCATCACCACCCGCGTATTCAACACTGGCTGCTTCAGCGCCGATTTGACCATAAATCTTGATATCGGCATGGGTTGTGATAGGTACAACCAACGCCGTAGCGATGGCTAAAGAAAGTACTTGTTTATTCATTAAATTCTCTTTTGTTAATTACCAATTGCAAATAAAAAATACCTATAATTATTCAGATAAATCATTTTCACAGACAAGAAACCAAGTTTTTGCCAGAAACTGGCCGTTTCTGAAGAATTTATTTTTCTGAACATCTATGAACCTATCCCACTATTCGTTTTTGAACTTAGAAATCTTTGGAAAAATCGGATTTCTTAAACCTCATTTTTTGGTCAAAAATCCAACGATTTTTATTCATTATTCTGCATTTTTGAATAGTGGGATAGGTTCATAGAATTTAAACTATACTGCGCACAGTAATAATTTAGACTTTCATGTAGGGTGGGCAAAGTCTTTTGATTGCCCACCTTCCTCATTAAAAAAGTTTATCACATCATTGATATATACCATAATCTTAAAAAAAATGTAACCCTTGTTTTGTCAACTTGATATTTTTGTATTTGAAAATGATCAAAAATTGATATTTTGTGAGAAAAATTTTAAAATTTCAATTTTGGATGTGACTAAGCAATTAGATAAGATATAATTATTATTTTGTAACGACTCAGGGCAACCATAAAGGATTGCCCCTACGACAATATTCTTATTCCGACTGACGAAAATCTTCTGATGTAGGGGCAATCCCTTGTGGTTGCCTTCTGATGTAGGGGCAATCCCTTGTGGTTGCCCTGAGTAGTTACATTATTTTAAAAACTCAATCTCAACTGGAGCATTATATGCAACAAGAACTTGTTGATAAAATAAAAAATGATCCGAAATATCAAGCACTTGTTTCAAAAAGAAGCCGCTTTGCTTGGATATTGTCGATCATTATGTTGGTGATTTACTATACCTTTATTATGGTTATTGCCTTTTCACCCCAAACGTTTGCGATTAAAATCGCTGAAGGTTCCGTCATCACTATTGGTATTCCTATAGGGATATTAATCATTATCAGTGCGTTTGTGCTGACTGGTATTTACGTGTGGCGTGCCAATGGTGAATTTGATAATCTGACTCATCAAATTAAGGAGGGCATCAAGTGAGTAGAAATTTTCTGATATGGGGTGCTTTTGCCACCCTTTTTGCCGCAACTGGTGTTTTTGCAACCGGTGGTGTGCTTGACGGGGCGATTGAAAAACAATCCTTGAATGTCGCGGCTATTGTGATGTTTTTACTTTTCGTGGCAGGGACGCTTGGTATTACTTACTGGGCGGCGAAACGGACCAAAACAGCTAAGGATTTTTATACCGCTGGTGGGGGGATTACGGGCTTGCAAAATGGCCTTGCCATTTCGGGTGATTACATGTCAGCCGCTTCTTTTTTGGGCATTTCAGCCTTGGTGTATACAAGTGGTTATGATGGCTTGATTTATTCTATCGGCTTTTTAGTAGGTTGGCCAGTGATTTTATTTCTCATCGCTGAACGACTCAGAAATCTGGGTAAATACACTTTTGCCGATGTCGCTTCTTATCGTTTGGCACAAACGCCTATTAGAACTTTATCCGCCTTTGGCGCGTTGGCGACGGTTATTTTGTATTTAATCGCCCAAATGGTAGGAGCCGGGCAATTGATTCAATTGTTATTTGGTTTACCCTACTGGATGGCAGTGGTTATTGTCGGTGTTTTAATGACCCTATATGTCACCTTTGGTGGCATGTTAGCAACCACTTGGGTACAAATTATCAAGGCGGTTTTGCTACTTTCTGGAGCCACTTTCATTGCATTAGGTGTCCTGTATTCTTTCGACTTTAGCTTTGAAAAAATGTTCACGGAAGCGATTAATACCACAAGAGATGCTAAAGGTATGATGTCAGGAGAAACCATTATGGCACCGGGCGGTTTGGTGAATAATTGGTTTGATGCCATTTCACTGGGTATTGCCCTGATGTTTGGTACGGCAGGTTTACCGCATATTTTGATGCGCTTTTTCACTGTCGCGGATGCGAAAGAAGCCAGAAAATCCGTATTTTTTGCAACGGGTTTCATTGGCTACTTCTATATTTTGACTTTCATCATTGGTTTTGGTGCTATCGTGTTAATTTCCAAAAATCCGGAATATCTCACGGCTGAAGGCGGATTACTCGGTGGTAATAACATGGCTGCTATCCATTTATCCCACGCCATTGGTGGAAACATTTTCTTAGGCTTTATCTCCGCCGTTGCTTTTGCCACTATTTTAGCGGTGGTTTCTGGACTCACTTTAGCCGGTGCTTCAGCAGTCTCACATGATCTCTATGCTAACGTATTCAAGCGTGGAGAAGTCAATGAAGCACAGGAAATGAAAATTTCCAAAATGGCAACGGTTGTTTTAGGCGTTATTGCTATCGGTTTAGGTATCGCCTTTGAAAAACAAAACATTGCCTTTATGGTTGGATTAGCCTTTGCTATTGCAGCCAGTGCCAACTTCCCAGTACTGTTTTTATCCATGTACTGGTCAAAATTGACAACTCGCGGTGCATTTCTCGGTGGTGGGTTAGGCTTATTAACCGCAATAGTATTAGTGGTCATTGGTCCCACAATTTGGGTAGCGATACTGGGTAACGAAGAGGCTATTTTTGGTTCCAAATACCCAGCTTTGATTTCAGTCACAACGGCTTTTGTTGGCATTTGGTTCTTCTCAATTACTGATAACAGTAAACGCGCACAAATAGATCGTGCCGCCTTTGAAGCACAAGATATACGCTGTCAAACGGGTATCGGCGCGGAAGGTGCGGTGACACATTAAATTAGGGGTAACTACTCAGGGCAACCACAAGGGATTGCCCCTACATCAGAATATTTTCGTCCGTATTAATAAGAATATTGTTGTAGGGGCAATCCTTTATGGTTGCCCTGAGTACAATTAGGGTAGCAAAAAAACCTGACAGGTTTCCAAAACCTGACAGGTTTCCAAAACCTGTCAGGTTTATACGACTACCTGTTGAGCAACTACCTAAATTAAAACTCTGAATCAGGATTCTCAACATTTTATCATTTTAAAAATGATGTGTTATTCTGAAAATTCTTAAATTCTTAAATTCTGATTCAAACAAGATAAGGATAAATAAACTATGAGTGATGTAAAAATCTATGACGTTTTCCCAGAAATAGCCGCGAAGGCGCATATCACTGATGAAAAATATCAGGAAATGTATGCGCGTTCCGTTTCTGATCCGGACGGTTTTTGGGCTGAACAAGCCAAAGAATTTGTCACTTGGTTTCGAGGTTGGGATAAGGTACAAGGCGGGAGTTATACGGAAGGCAAAATTAGCTGGTTTGAAGGTGCGAAACTGAACGTTGCTTATAATTGCTTGGATCGTCATTTGGAAACACGGGGCGATCAAGTGGCTATTATCTGGGAAGGTGACGATCCAGAAGTTGACAAAAAAATCACGCTGCGAGAGTTACACGAAAAAGTGTGCCGCTTTGCCAATGTGCTTAAAGGACGTGATGTCAAAAAAGGAGATCGCGTCTGTATTTACTTGCCAATGATCCCAGAAGCAGCGGTTGCTATGTTGGCTTGCGCCCGTATTGGCGCGGTACATTCAGTGGTTTTCGGTGGTTTTTCCCCAGAAGCGTTAAAAGATCGCATCCTTGATTCGGGTTGCGACGTTGTCATTACCGCTGACGGAGGAATGCGTGGTGGAAAGGCGATACATCTCAAGGCGAATGTGGATAAAGCCATCACTGATTGTCCTGATGTCCATACTGTTATTGTGGTTAAACATACGGGAATTCAGCAAGAATGGAAAGAAGGGCGAGATATTTGGTATAACGAAGAACTTGAAAAAGTGTCCGCCGATTGCCCTGCCGAAGAAATGGATGCGGAAGACCCCTTATTTGTTCTCTACACATCCGGTTCTACTGGAAAACCCAAAGGGGTATTACACACGACAGGCGGCTATCTTCTCTACACCGCCATGACGCATAAAACCGTTTTTGATTACCATGATGGGGATGTTTATTGGTGTACCGCAGATGTGGGCTGGGTCACAGGACATTCTTATATTATTTATGGACCACTGGCTAATGGCGCAACCACTTTAATGTTTGAAGGGGTTCCCACCTATCCCGATGCCAGCCGTTTCTGGCAAGTCGTCGATAAACATCAAGTCAACATTTTCTATACCGCACCCACCGCAATTCGTGCTTTGATGGCGCAAGGCAATGAGCCTGTCAAGAAGACAAGCCGCAAGAGTTTACGTGTCTTAGGTACGGTTGGTGAACCGATTAATCCTGAAGCGTGGGAATGGTATTATCATGTTATCGGTGATAGTCGTTGTCCCATTATGGATACTTGGTGGCAAACTGAAACGGGTGGTTTTCTTATCACTCCACTACCCGGTGCAACTCCATTGAAACCCGGTTCTGCCACACGCCCCTTCTTTGGCATTATACCAGCGATAGTCGATAATGAAGGCAATGTCCTTGAAGGCGAAGCAGAAGGCAATTTAATCATCACTCGATCATGGCCTGGTCAAATGCGAACCATCTATGGCGATCACCAACGTTTTATTGATACCTATCTGAAAAACTATCCGGGAAACTACTTCACGGGTGACGGTGCGCGGCGTGATGAGGATGGTTACTATTGGATCACTGGACGAGTGGATGACGTGATCAACGTTTCTGGACACCGCATGGGTACGGCTGAGGTAGAAAGTGCGCTCGTGCTACATGAAGCGGTTGCAGAAGCGGCTGTCGTTGGCTATCCCCATGATATTAAAGGACAAGGTATTTATGCTTATGTCACTTTAATGACTGGCATCGAACCCAGTGAAGAACTACAAAAAGAGTTAGTGAAACAAGTCCGCACTGAAATTGGTCCGATAGCAAGCCCTGATGTGATTCAATGGGCACCGGGCTTACCCAAAACGCGCTCTGGTAAGATTATGCGCCGCATTCTGCGTAAGATTGCCGCTAATGAGATCGATAACTTGGGTGATACTTCCACCTTGGCTGATCCGAGCGTGGTTGATAGTCTGATTAGTCATCGCGCTAATAAGTAATTAAGGAATCTTTTGGATTAGCGGTCTGGTGGGCAACCACGTTGCCCACCCTACATTAACTATTCGTTTTTGAGCCTAGAAATCCGATTTTTTCTAAAAATCGCTTTAACCTCTCGTTTTTGAACCTAGAAATCAGATTTTTTTTCAAAAATCTGATTTCTTAAACATTTTGGAAACATAGTGCGTAACATCAGTTAAGTAACATTAGTGTATTGCCCAGTTTTTCAGCGTTAGCAGGTTTCAAGAATAGATATTCTGGCTTGCCCCCATTTTAGCAGCATCTAATCAATCTCGGCTGTTTGAGTGTTGCGCCTCTCATGTTTGTAAAGCGTGAAGATAATCATCAAGCGCGTGGTGTCATTCATTCATAATAATCTCCTGTGTCATCATCAATTAATGACGATTTGATGAATAAGAAACAAAAAAGCAGGTGATAATAGCACAATCCCAATTCCCCATCGCCACAGACGACTGCACCGTACTTTTCTCCTTAGCGTTTGTACAAAATGCGAAAAAACGGGGATTAAAAGAATGATAACCAATAACCAATAAACAATTGGTTGGCTGAGTAAATAATTCATATCAGCAATAACAGGTATTGCTTGTAACTCATTAAAAAAATGGAGAATAGGGCTCAAAAAAGAACCATTATCTGCTGGCGGCGTATTTTGAATAGCCACTGCTGTCAGACTTGCAGCCCCAACTGCGACTAAAAAAGCCAATACACTGCCCAAACTTCCAAGCCATTCACTCCAAGCCAGTTGTCGCCCTTCAAAATGTAAATGCCAATGTTGACGAATACCCTCTAAATAAGTGGTTTCGCCCTGAATATAAGCGATGTGATTTTGCAATTTCTGTTTATCCGCGTCGAAACGGTTTAACAGGGGTGATTCGTCATCATGTTGCCAAACGACTTCCCAATCAGGGTTATATTGTCTTGCCCGTCGTAACCAGCGTTTTGTGTTGTTATGGTGTATTTCTAAGGTTTTAATCGCCTGATGCAGTTTTCCCAATAACAAACTGGTTTCCGCATTCACCATTGCCATCGTTTGTAAACCATCAGACAATTGACGATTGGATAAACAGGGCAAATTGGCTTGATAATGCTCGTTACTACAGTTTTGTAAATACTGACGCACCTGAATCGCGGAAAAACCCATGCGCGTAAATTGCCATTGACGTATTAGTAAACGCGGTAATACACGCACTAGGATGGCAGGCTCATCGTTGATTAAAAAATCTTGTAATGCTTTTTCACCAATCTCTTCCAAATCACCATGCGCTAATCCATACACTGCAAAGATTGGATTGGGCGCAATAGTGGGATTAGCAGAATTTTTTGCCATTTCTATAGGTACTAACTGCGGTACAGGTAAATCAAGTTGTAATTGCCAATGCTTACCTTCTTGTATGGCTTGAAATTGTGGTTCAAAAAGAGTCAAAATAGCGGTGGCTGCGACTCCTTTATTATCAGGCGGTGTATAATTCACTTGAAAAAGCCCTATATCTGGCTTAAAAACCACTTGATTTGCTGTACCGCGTAATGACGCAGTAATTTTATGTGAATCTACACGGGCATCATTGATAAGCAATGCGACACCCATCAAGGCTTGACAACAAAAATCTTGCGCTTCTGTGGCATTAATCTCTTGATGACTAAAATGTTCTGTATAAACATGCTGGATTTTTTCCCAGCCCGTTTTCAGATTATCAGCCCAATCTTCAAGGGGTTCAAGATGTAACAATTCATCGTCAGAGAGATGAGGTGACGCGAAAGGCTTTGAACGAAAAAGCCGCTTATCGCTATCAATGGGGATACCCTCTTGCATGAGGCGATTGGATTGATTAGCGGAAAGGCTACGTGGCTCTTGTTTAGAATCAACGTTTTTCTGTAACAGAAAGTAAAATTCGTAGCTGAGATGATGATTTGTGGTATTCATTATGATAAAATTCTTTTTTAAAAGAGGTTTTTGCAAAATTCACACGATGTTTAAGAAATCCGATTTTTTGAAAAAATCGGATTTCTTAATCTAAACTCAAAGAGTTTTGCAAGAGGCTCAAAAAATGGTTAAGCTTCTGAGAAATTTTGGAGTTCAACGCTTTAGCTTTGGGCTTTTTGGAGTTCGAGGTTTTCGTTTTTTTTCAACGAAAACCTCGAAAACGCTTTGAAAAAAATCTCTTATCTTTATTTGTTACTACTCAGGGCAACCACAAGGGATTGCCCCTACATCAGAATATTTTCGTCACTCGACATAAGAGTATTGTTGTAGGGGCAATCCTTTATGGTTGCCCTGATCAGGGCAACCACAAGGGATTGCC
>JAGLHR010000097.1 GCA_023143415.1 Thiomargarita sp.
CCTACCCACCCTACATTAAGAGAGATTTCAAGGCTAACCGCTGAGTAGTTACAAAAAACTTTAGCTTTCAGCCTTGAAATTGATTTCAAGGCGAAAAAAATTCAAAATGATAACCTTCCGCAATATTATCGCCTTCGATCACTTTATCCATGTCTGCCAAATCCAATTTGATATGTACGGAAGCATTTGGGCGCATTTGTTGATTTTTTCCCAGCGGTTGCGGTAAATATTCCGCTGGCTTAAAACGGCGTTGTGCCAGTGGTTTACCATTGAAATCCTCAAAAGTCAACTGTAACTCTGGGTAAGGTTGAGGAAAAAAGGCACTGTTCACAAATGTGGCTTCAAATTGGATCGCTTTATCTATCTCAGGGTGAACTCGTGCAATATTATTTTGCATGTAAAAACTTTCCAAATCCCGCGTTATTGGCAGGGTACATAAGAAAGTATAACAAAATCGATCTAACCAGGGGCGAACTTGGGGATGTTGTAAAATACGATCAGGTTGCCAAAACCAGATGACTTGCACTGTCAACGTTCCTGCCAGCAGTATCACGATGAGGCTCAAAAAAAAGAATGATTTCCAAGAACGTCCACGAGGGGGTTCATAAATATCTTCTTGGAGCAATTCTGGCACATCATCTTCTTGATATGTTGTAGTAGGCTTATCATCCACCTGAAATGACTTTGGGGCGGTTTGATTAGGCACTTGCTTTAGCAAATGATTGCTGGCATTAAAAATATTTCGACAATGGTTACAACGAACATGTCCTTGTGCAATATTTAAGTGTGCTGCTGTGACACTAAAAATAGTTTGGCAATGAGGGCATTGTGTGTGCATTTTAGTTATTAAATTAATGGTGAATGGTGAGCCACAATACGCATCCAATCATGCTTTTCTAATATTTCTGTGAGCGTGAAATAAGGTTGATAAGCGGCGATCACTTCATCAGTTTGATCTTTTAAAATTCCTGATAAGACTAATGGTGCATTCTGCTTTAAATGATCCGCAAAAGTCTCTACTAATGTGATTAAGGGCTTTGCCAATATATTAGCGAGTATGCCATCTGCCCTTATATTTGGCAATTGTTCAGGTAAAATGGGGCTAACCCGTTTTTCGACTTTATTCTTTTTAGCGTTCTCTTGAGTCGCTTCTAAGGCTTGCGGATCATTATCCACAGCCCAAACATGAGCGGCACCCAGTTGAGCGGCGGTGATGGCTAATATACCAGAACCACAGCCATAGTCAATAAATATTTGATCTGATAAATCAGATAACGTATCTAACCATTCTAAACATAAAGCCGTTGTCGGATGCGTACCTGTTCCAAAGGCTAAACCTGGATCAAGGATAATATTGACGGCTTGCGGATTGGGAGGCGTTTGCCAACTGGGGCAAATCCAAATTTTTTCTCCAAATCGCTTGGGATGAAAATCATCCATCCAAACGCGACTCCATTCTTGATCTTCTAATGTCTGTATTTGATAGGGCGGCAAGGGCGCGAGTATGGCTTGTAATTGCGTTTCTAATTCTGTGAAATCAGTATTTTCTTCAAATAAACCAATGACTTGCGTTTTTTTCCATAACGGTGTTGTGTCTAAAGGTGGCTCGTACAAGGGTTGATCTTTAGCGTCTTGCAAAGTGACGGAAATGGCACCAACGGTGACTAAAGCTTCAGAAATCGTTTCAACCATTGAAGCGTCCGTCTCTAAGATGATTTGTAGCCAAGGCATTTTATAAAGTCGGCAATAAAAAAGTTAATGTAAACAATAAACTCGCCGCGACGACAATTGAAGGACCAGTTGGTGTATCCCAATAGAGTGAGAGATATAAGCCCATGCCTACTGCAATACAACCGAATATGCTGGCTAATAGGGCCATTTGTTCTGGCGTGCGAGCGAAACTACGAGCGATAGCAGGTGGGATAATTAACATTGAGGTGATTAATAAAATGCCCACAATTTTCATGGCAACTGCAATAACAATGGCAACCATCAGCATAAATAATAAACGCACCCAAGTCACTGGTACGCCCTCGACTTCTGCTAACTCTTCATGGATTGTCATAGACAACAAGGGTTGCCAAATAAAATATAAGCCCAATAAAATGAATCCACCTCCCCCATAAATCCAATAGAGATCAGAATAGGTTATTGCGAGTAAATCGCCAAATAAATACGCATATAAATCTATTCGCAAACCCTGCCCTTGTAAAAAAGCCAGGGCAATTAATCCTAAAGATAACGCACTATGCGCTAAAATTCCCAATAAAGTATCCGTTGCCAAACGCTTTTGAGATTGTAAAATGACTAAAATGGCGGCTATCGCAATACAAGTTCCCAATGTCGTGAACATTAACAGTGTATTTAATGACAATTCAAAATCATTTGTCAATTTTAAATTGAATAAAAATCCCAATGCAATGCCTAATAATGCAGAATGCGCCAGCGTATCACCAAAATAAGCCATACGCCGCCACACGACAAAGCAGCCCAAAGGTCCTGTAACCAATGCGACACCGATTCCGCCCAATAAGGCTCGCCACAAAAAAGCATCCATATATAATTGTGAATTGTGAATTGTGAATTGTTTTCGAGGTTTTAGTTTTTCTTCAAAAAACACTCTTTGGAGGCTCTTGCAAAACTGTTTTTAGCCTTAGAAATCCGATTTTAAAAAAAATCGGATTTCTTAAACACTCTTTGGAGTACAACGCTTTAGCTTTGGACTATGGAGTACAACGCTTTAGCTTTGGACTATGGAGTACAACGCTTTAGCTTTGGACTATGGAGTACAACGCTTTAGCTTTGAACTATGGAGTACAACGCTTTAGCTTTGGACTATGGAGTACAACGCTTTAGCTTTGGGCATGACGATGTGGATAAATCGCCAAATCCCGCGCCGCCCTTGAGCCAAATAATTCTAAATAAGCGGGATGTTGAGTCACTATTTCAGGATGTCCAGAGCAACACACTTTTTTATTTAAACAGATGACATAATCCGTTGCCGCCATGACAATATGTAAATCATGCGAAACCATTAAAATACCACATCCCCGTTCTTTGCGAAGATGACTAATTAATTCATATAATTCATACTGTCCAATAACATCAACGCCTTGTATGGGTTCATCCAATATCAACAAATCAGGCTCACGCAATAGGGCGCGTGCTAATAAAACGCGCTGCATTTCACCACCTGAAATATTTTGCAAAGGACGTTTTAATAACGCCAAAGCCCCCACTTCTTCAAGCACTTGCTTAATTGCGTTTCTTTTTTTCACCCCACCCAACGTCAAAAATCGAGACACTGTTAATGGTAAAGTCGGCTCAACAGTCAATCGTTGTGGCATATAACCGATTTTTATGCCCGATTGTCGATAGACTGATCCTGATTGTGGTTTTAATAATCCTAATACTACTCGTACTAGCGTCGATTTACCAGCACCATTTGGTCCAATTAAGGTAATAATTTCACCCCGCCGCACTTTCAAAGAAACTGCTTTTAAAACAATCAGTTGCTGAATTTTTATTGAAACAGAGTGAACTTGAACTAAGACATTTTCAAGCTTCATCATAATATTTTAAACCAGGCTTCTTGTTCATTTCAAGAAAAGTTTTTAATCATAATCCTTTAATGCGAATTAAGAGTTAAAAATTTAAAACTAACTCCACCGTTTTGCAAACTGCACCCCTTTTTTGCATTTTGCGTTGCAATTTGCGTTTTTTTTGCGACTTAAAATTATTAATTCCTTAAAAACAATGGTTCGGACAGTTTTTTAT
>JAGLHR010000098.1 GCA_023143415.1 Thiomargarita sp.
GCCAGAGCACTTTTTTTTGAAAAGTAAAGACGGCGTAGAGTCATTGGGGTAGCTGGGTCTTGTCCCTTTGGGACAAGGACAGCGGACACAGGACGGCCAGAGCATTCCATCCTGGTGCGGTGGGCAAAGAGCGAAAATGGCAGGGAAGCCATTTTTGCAAGTGCTTTGCCCCGCGCCAATCCACTCATTGGAACACAAAATATCAGCCAATTTCTGGAAAGTTTAGTGCGTCCTCATGTCATTGAAACTGATTTAGAAACCGCTTATCGTCAAATGGCATTGGATGAATCTCGTGAAACGGAAGCGTTAGAGTGGGCAGAAGCCACTTTTGGAGATGTACAGAATGAAACGCGGTGAAGTATATTCGAGGCTAAAGTTTTTTTTCAAAAAACTTTAGCCTCGAATGGATCAATTTTGATCCTTCGGTTGGAGGCGAAATACAAAAACAACGCCCTGCTGTTATTATAAGCAACAATATCTCCAACCAATTTTTAAATCGTGTCCAAGTTGTACCATTAACGAGTAACGTAACTCGTCTTTATCCAAACGAAGCTTATGTTATGTTAAATCGTAAACAACATAAAGCCATGACAGATCAATTGACGACAGTCAGCAAACTTCGTTTAAGCAATCAGGTTGGACACTTATCGAAAGCGGATATTTTGCAAATAGAACAAGCGATTAAAATGCAGTTAGGTATCACTTCTTGAGCAAATTGTTTTTTAATATCTTTCGTCATAAGTGACAAGCCTCAATAAAATTTTCCTAGTGTCCATCCGGAAACGCCAGTTTATGTCATTTCGAGCGGAGTGAGAAATCTTAACAGACTGATAAAACCAGATTTCTCCTCACGTCGAAATGACATAAACTGGCGTTTCCGGATGGACACTTCCTAGTTAATCCTAATATAATTTCTATTGCACAATAGTTGTTTTAAATGAATTTTACTTTAATATGAGTGCCAATGTAGAAATTATCAATGGTTAATAATGTTTTAATTGTTTATATTACTCATAATCTATATTAGATATTCAATTTATGATAATAAGCTATGTTGACGAAAAACTATAACTTGTTAGGAAATTTTTGTCAAGTATCATTTCTAAAATTTTGTTGGCTATTTTTTTTGAATTTTAAAAATAGGTATTTAGGTATGGATTTTTAATCTGTTCAAAGGGCAAATTGATTAGATGGCTTTTTTATCTCATTAAAAATGCGAATAAAGGGTTTAGAAACACCTTTAAAATCAAACGGCTACTCAAAAACAATTAAACTATTAATTCGCATGAAAAACTGGTACCCTGTTTTTTTCTTATGCTTTCCCCCGCTGTAGTGGTAGGTATGAAGAAAACGAGGAGGTGTGTTTTTATGAAAAAGATATTAGCATTTTTTGCTACAACATTATTGCTGTTTAGTGGTTGTGCTTCAACGCCAAACAGACCAGTAGGTAGTATTGATAGCCCACAAAAAGCATTAGTAATTGGTAATGCGTCATACAAAGAGACTTCAAAACTAAAAAGTCCTCTTAATGATGCTGCTGCTATGGCTAAAGAACTGGAAGAAATGGGTTTTTACGTCATTAGAGGTTTTGATCTTGATCTCCAAGGCATGAACAAGAAAATTGCCGAATTCACGAATGTTTTAAAAAACCATAGTAAGAAGGGTGATATAGCCCTTTTCTATTTTTCTGGTCATGGTACAGGCGTTGATGGAAAAAATTACGTGGTTCCTATTGATGCTGAACTAGACATACCAGAAAAGGAAAGTGTTAAAAAAACTATTGATACGGAATCTATTTCAATCAAAATGACAGATAACAATAAATTTGGTGCAAATTTTATGATTTTGGATTCATGTCGCAATGATCGTTTTACAGATAGACCTGATAAAGGTTCACCACATAACACCTTTAGACCAAAACCTTTATCAGGCACATTAACGGCTTATTCTGCTGGCGAAGGTCAAGTAGCAAAAGATGGCACAAAAGAAGGATATAGTTTATACACTAAACACTTACTTGGTGTGCTTCATAATAATAATGTAAAAAACAAACCTGTACAGATTAGAGATGTACTTGGATATGTGGAAGATGCAGTATATGAGGAATCTAAAGGAAAACAAAATCCACAAACTAGAAAAGGCAAAGGTAGTACAGCAGATACTTTCTGTTTTGGATTTCTAGGATGTGAAAAACGAATTCCGCGATTTCCCCGAGCATTTCCCCGAAGCACATAATTATACAACGAATTAGTTATTAGCAGTTTTAGAATGGGCATAAAATTAACTTAATTCACTTTAATTTTATGCTCATTTTAGAAAGAGGAAGCTAATTATGATACGTTTTTTTCTTTTACAAATTTTCTTCGTTTTCTTATTTTTTATTAATATTCAGCCACTCTCTGCTGCTGATAGTTATTGTCGTATTGAAGGTAAACGTTTACGAATTTCTAAGAAAACTTTAGGAGTAGCATTGGTAATAGGAAATAGTGCATATAAGTCAAAAGAACTTAAGCATCCTGTAAATGATGCCAATGATATAGCCAGTTTATTGAGGAGTATTGGTTTTTCGGTTTATTTTAAAAAAAATATAAAGACTGAACAGGAATTTAAAACGATTATAAATGATTTTATACATTGCTTGAAAAAAGACGAAAAATTAGTTGCTTTTTTCTATTTTAGTGGCTATGGCAAATACGTAGATACGACAGGAGAGACTGTTAAGAATTATTTATTACCAACTAATGATAATAAGATAACGGATGAAATTGCTGTTGAAGAAGAAGCTTATTCAGTTAGAAGTCTATTTAGAAATTTAGGAAAAAATCTTCCAAAAAATAGAAAAGTATTCATTTTGGATGCCTGTCGTCAATATCCCAAATTTTCTCTTGGAGATGGACTAGCAGAAATGAAGGTAGAATATATAAACAACTATCTTGTATCTTTTCCAACTATTATTAGTAAAGTGAATGACGAAGGCATAAGATTAGCATCTCAAACGATTATATCTGACCAATGGGGAACGAGAAACAGTTTATATGTTGAACATTTACTGAGAGCTTTAAAAGAAGTTAAAACAGAAACTAAACGTATAGAGGATGTTTTTTCTGAAATAAATGAAGCCATTGGGGAAGACGAAAGAAATAAAGGTAATGTGGAATGGATAAAAGGAGCATATTTTTACCCAAACCCAGTTTCTTTAAAACCTCTATTTTGTTTTGGTAAAACATGTCCTACCGAAGGTATTGATAGTAGTAAAAAATATAAGCCACCTGAACCACCAAAGAACACACGAACACCGGTAACAGTAGAACCATTACCATCAAAAAGGAATGTACCACAAATGTTTATTATACACGGCCACTAAGGAATGGTCACGAAATAACTTGGACATTTAGAAACCAAGTTTCTTCAATAAACTTGGTTTCTCATCATTATATTAACGGGAAGTTATTTCGTGATCATTCCTAATCAACTCAATTAAAATATTGGAGAAATTTTATGTACAAATCATTTTTTCACGTTTGTTTATTATTGCCATTTTGTTTGGCAATAAGTGGTTGCAATGATAGTAATGACGATGTTCATGCAGAGTCGTCAGTTACTATAGGGCTGATTTTTCCTCTATCGGCACCCAAAGGAAAGCCACGTCATCATGCTGCATTGTTAGCAGTTCAACATTTAACTGAAGCCGGTTATTCTATCAAGACAGTCGTAGAAGATAGTAAATTGGATCGCTTTTTAGCTGTAGAAGCGGCACGTAGATTAGTTGAAGTTGGTGGTGCTAAAGTACTCATTGGTGCTTCATCAAGTAGTGTTACCATGGAGATTGCTGACTGGGTTTCGGTGCCTAACCAAATACCACAAATATCGTATGCTTCCACTTCACTTGAAATTACAGAACTCAATGATGATGATTTCGTTTTTCGTACCGCACCTTCTGATAAATTACAAGGGGCAGTTTTAGCTTATCTTGCAAAAGAAATTAAAGGCTATGATAATAGACATCTTTCCTAAATGGGACTA
>JAGLHR010000099.1 GCA_023143415.1 Thiomargarita sp.
ACGCACAAAGCTGAAGCGTTGTACTCCAATATGCACAAAGCTGAAGCGTTGTACTCCAATACGCACAAAGCTGAAGCGTTTTCGAGGTTTTCGTTTTTTTTCAAAAAAACGAAAACCTCGAACTCCATTCACATTTCAAGGCTGAGTAGTTACGTTTTTTGTAGGGGGCAGGCAAAGTCCTTTTCTTGCCCACCCTACTTAGCTTAAAGGTTTTGGAAGTGATTAAAGTCTCATTCCTTAATTCACATTATTCCCTGCATATTTTTCATAAATACTTTTACTTGAAAACGTTGCGCTTGTGTTTCACAAGCACTCCGCATATTCAATGCTTTTTGTGCTGTGATCATTTTTACAGCTTGACAAATCGCTTCCGTATTTAATGAGGGTTCAAGTAAGAAACCTGTTTGATATGGGATAATGGTTTCTAATAATCCGCCTTCAGCAACACCAATGACGGGTTTGCCCGCTGCCATTGATTCTAGCGGTGACATGCCAAAATCTTCATCTTTGGGTAAATATATTGTGGCAATTGCATTTCCTACTAAAGTGGCTAATTGGTTTTCATCAACCCAATTGGTAAAATGAATATGTGGTGCATTTTTAGCCAGTTTTTGTAATCGTTGCAAATCTTTACCACCAGAGGTGATTATGAGACGCTTATCAGGCATTTTCAAAAACGCTTGAATAATTAAATCTATTCGCTTTAATGGATCTAAACGCCCCATTGATAAATAATAATTGCCCTGCCCTCGCCAAACAAAACGATTTGTATCAGATGGCGGATAGATAATGATCGCTTCTTTCCCTAAGTATTGTTGAATGCGGCGGCGTACATTTTCAGAATTGGCAATTATGATGTCCATTTCTGCTATTGCCTTTTCATAGCGAGGTTGTAGATGATTAATAAAGGCTTGTAAGGCGGGGCGTAACCAAAAAGGCAATTGTTTTAGGTAGAAATCACGTTGATCATAAATAAAGCGGGGAGGGGTGTGACAATATAAGATATTGCGCCCTGTGGGATGATTGTTTATAGCTAAGGGAGTATAAAAACCGCTATAAATGACTGTATCATAGTTTTTCAAAAATGCGGTTTTTTTAGCGAAAGTACGTGCGAGTTGAAATTGTCGCCATAAGGGGAGAACACTATGCGCGTGTAAATTATATTGTGTTGAAATTCCCCCTGTTTCCTCTCCTTTTTCAAAGGGATTTAAAAAAGGATGTTTTGGGCGAGCAAAACCGTAGGCTATATCGGCAGGCAATTCTTGGGCTAAAATGCTTGAAAGCCTGCCACCGCCTTCTAGTGATTCAAAATAGTCATGTAAAATAATACTTTTAATACTAGCCATTGATTAGTGGGCGTTTAGCTTGTTTTAGCTTATCCTGAAGAATTCTTTTTGTCTCGCCAGACTAAAACCACGAACATAATAATCGTTAATGGTATAATGAACCAAAGCATGACGGCACTAAAGGCGGGTAATAAAGCATGTTGAGTGGCATTCAAGAATAAATATAGCACGTAAGCAATATAGAAAGCGATAAATAATCCGCCTTCCCAGCGTTCAATCATATAACCCGTGAAGAAAATCGGAAAACAAAGAAGAGCAACGGCAATCATTACTGGTATATCAAAAACGAGTGCCGCATGAGGCACATCAATACTCGTTGGTGCGATTAAACTGGTAAAGCCTAGCACTAATAAAATATTAAATAAGTTACTGCCGATAAGATTACCAACAACAAGTTCTTTTTCGCCACGAAGACTGGCAACGACGACTGTTGCCAATTCTGGCAAAGAAGTTCCTATTGATACAATAGTTAAACCGATGATTAATTCACTGATTCCAAAAATTTGAGCGATGACGATAGCACCATCAACTAACCATTTTGAACCTAGCACTAATAATCCTAGCCCCGCTAGAATAAAAAACACATTTTTTATGGTGTTAGAGACATTTATGGCTTCTTTATCTTCCTTTCCTTCAGATTTACAACCATTGCTTTGGCGACTTATTCTAATTGAAAAAAAGGTGTATAAAACGATGCCAATGGCTAATAGTAAGCCATCCCAACGATTGAGTGTGCCATCAAGAGATAATAAGAGTAGAAGAACAGATACGCCTATCATCAGGGGAATTTCCAGTTTAATCAATCGCTTATGAATATCTAGTGGTACAATAAGTGCCCCAATACCCAAAATGAGCAGGATGTTGAGAATATTACTGCCAACAACATTACCTACGGCTAAGTGTGGTTGCCCAACCCATGCCGATTGTAAATTAACTGCTAATTCTGGCGCACTGGTACCAAACGCGACGATGGTTAAGCCGACGACTAATCGTGAAATGCCAAATTCTTCAGATAAATTGGATGCGCCTCGTACTAATAAATCCGCGCCGAAGGTTAATAAAACAAATCCTATGATAAATAAGACTAGTGTGATTAAATCCACAAATGCTCCTGTGCAATCTTGCACTTTTTAATGAAATGGGTGAAAATGATAATCCGACATTGACAAAGTAAAAAAAACTCTGTCTGTATCTTGACTATCAAACAAGCATTTTACAAAAAAAAGGGAAATAAAGCAAGAACTAAAAATGCGTGTAACTACTCAGCGGTTAGCCTTGAAATCAATTTCAAGGCTAAAAGCTAAAGTCTGCTAAAGCAGACTAATTTCGAGGTTTAAGTTTTTCTTTAAAAAACTTAAACCTCGAAAATAATTTAGCTGAGCCTGCTTTAGCTGTCAGCCTTGAGATTTATCTCAAAGCTGAGTAGTTACAAATGCGAATGAAGAGTTAAAATAGGAGTCCAACGCTTCAGCTTTGGGTGGACTGAATAAAGAGTTAAAATAGGAGTCCAACGCTTCAGCTTTGGGTGGACTGACAAAGCTAAAGCGTTGAACTCCAAACGCCCAAATCTAAAGGTTTGGACTCCAAACGCCCAAATCTAAAGGTTTGGACTCCAAACGCCCAAAGCTAAAGCGTTTTCAAGGTATTAGTTTTTTTTCAAAAAACTAAAACCTCGAAACGTTCCTCAGTTTGATTTATCCACATAATTCATTGTACTCAAGAGAAATTTCTATATGAAAATAGAAAACAGTATTATAAAACGTCACACCATCCCTGACAATATTGAATTACCCGACACATTCCATCCTGTGATTAAACGAGTGCTGGCCGCTCGTCAAATTAAAACGGTTAACGAATTGGAATATGGATTACAAAATCTGCTCCCCTACACCACGCTACTTGGCATAGAAGACGCGGTGACTTTGTTATATGAAGCACTCGCTAATCAAGCGCGTATTCTGATTATTGCCGATTATGACGCGGATGGTGCAACCAGTTGCGTTTTAGCAATTAAAGCGTTACAGCAAATGGGCGCGAAAAAAATCAATTTTTTAGTGCCTAATCGAGAAAAACAGGGTTATGGTTTAACACCCGAATTGATTGAAGTTGCCCTAGAAGACTCCTTTTTGCGTGATACACCACCCAGCACTGATTCCCCCGATCTCTTGATAACAGTCGATAATGGTATTTCGAGTTTCAGTGGTGTCAGTGCGGCTAAAGAATGTGGTATGCGTGTACTGGTCACTGATCACCATTTACCTAGGGAAAATTTACCTGATGCAGATGCGATTATCAATCCCAAACAGGAAGGCGATTTGTTTCCCAGTAAAAACCTTTGTGGTGTTGGGGTTATTTTTTACGTGATGATGGCTTTACGGGCGCGTCTGCGTGAAAAAGATTGGTTTAAAACCCAAAATATTTCTGAACCAAACATGGCTGATTTCCTAGATTTAGTCGCTTTAGGTACGATAACTGATGTCGTTCCCCTGGATTATAATAACCGCATTTTGATTGAACAAGGATTGCGACGAATACGGGCGAATCGTTGTTCCCCAGGCATTGGTGCATTGGTGCAAATGGCTAAACGTGAACAAACCCGTTTAATTGCCAGCGATTTAGCCTTTTATGTCGGACCCTATCTCAACGCGGCGGGGCGTATGGATGATATGTCTTACGGAATTAGATGCTTATTAAGTGAAGATTATTTTGAAGCAAAAGAACAGGCGCGATTGCTTAAAACTTTCAATGAAGAACGTCGTTTTGAAGAAGCAAAAATGCAGAAAGAAGCACTTGATATGCTGAACACACTTGGCGATCCAGATACGTTACCAATAGGACTTTGTTTGTTAGATGAAAAATGGCATCAAGGTGTTATAGGCATTCTCGCTGCCCGTATCAAAGATCGTTTGCACCGCCCTGTGATCATTTTTACGCACGACAAGGAGAATTATATCAGAGGTTCAGGGCGTTCTGTCCAAGGCGTTCATCTCCATGATATTATTGAGCGGTTATCTTCCCAACATCCTGACATGATTACTTATTTTGGAGGTCATGCGATGGCAGCAGGTTTAACGATACCCCAAAAACAATTTGACGCTTTTCAAGACGTTTTTGATAAAGAGGTGCGTCAACATCTGGGGAGAAATGAATTACATGGCATGATTTATAGTGACGGCGCATTATCGGAAGACGAATTTAGTTTAAAACTGGCTGAACAGTTAAGAATGCTTACCCCTTGGGGACACCATTTTCCAGAACCTGTTTTTGATGGGGAATTTGAAGTGCTTGATCGTCGTATTTTGAAAGAAAAGCATTTGAAAATGTGGGTGCGTCCCCTTGAAGGGGGAACGCAGGTGGAAGCAATTGCATTTAACACAGTTGATACAGATTGGCCATCTAAAGTTAATCGCGTACAATTGGCTTATAAATTAGATGTGAATAGTTTTCGTGGCACAAAAAATGTGCAATTAATGGCAAAATCTGTGATCGTAATTGATTAGAGCTTGAACAGAATTAAGAGAAAATATTAAGTCGAATCATTCACTTCAAGAAGTAATGGTTTATTATCATCCCAAATCACATCGGTCAAATTCGCACCTGCTAGATTGGTATCTGTTAAATTTGCGCCTCTTAAATCTGTTCTCGTCAAATTTGCATTTCTCAAATTCGCGCCATTCAAATTCGCGCCACTTAAATCGGCACCCATTAAATTGGCATCAGTCAAATCTGCGCCACTCATTTTCGCTTTGTATAAATCTGCCCACCTCAAATCGGCATTTCTCAAATTAGCCCATCTCAAATCAGCTTCACTGAGATCGGTTTCACTGAGATCAGCTTTTTTTAAAATCGCCTCTCTACAATCTACATTTCTCATGTCAGAATTATTAAAATCGGTTCCAGTTAAATCTGCTCCACTTAAATTAGTCTGAACCAAAAAAGCCTGAAACAAATAAGCATTGCTCAAATCTGCCCACTTTAAATTGGCTTTATTCAAAACAGCCCCATTTAAATTGGATTCACTTAAATCTGCTCCCTCTAAACATCCATCGCATTTATTAGTCATTTTGAGTTGTTGAAGTTCATTCATAAATAAAATCCTTAATAACGCTGATAAAAAGGTTTACTCAAAAAAAATTTAGCCCTACCTACGTTTGCGGTTTTTTGTAGGTTCATCCTATGAAAATATTTATCTGAAATAACTATACTAGAGGTTCCTGCAAAATTCATGTCATGAGGGCAGCCCCTACAAAACATCACGTCTTTCAGTAGGGGCTTTTAAATCCTATATATTCACCCAAGAGTTTTGCAAAAGCCTCTTCACAACAAAAAATTATGAAAATCATCATTCTTGGTGCTGGACAAGTGGGTAGTTCTTTAGCCTATAACCTGGCTAGTGAAGCTAACGATATTACTATTGTCGATCAGAACGCTGCTTTATTGCATAATTTGCAAGAACATTTGGATTTAAGCACCGTCACTGGACACGCAGCGCATCCCTACATCCTGTTGCAAGCGGGGGCTGAAGATGCGGATATGTTGATCGCGGTGACTAATAGCGATGAAACTAACATGCTGGCTTGTCAAATTGCCCATATCCTTTTTCATACGCCTTCCAGAATAGCGCGTGTACGGGAAAGCGATTATATCAACCATAAAGAAAAAATTTTTGGCCCTAATGGATTAGCCATTACTCTTCATATCAGTCCAGAACAACTTGTCACACATTACATCCAACGTCTTATTGAATATCCTGATGCTTTGCAAGTACTTGATTTTGCTGGAGGTAAAGTTCAATTAGTTGCTGTAAAAGCCTTTTATGGTGGTCCCTTAGTGGGGCAAGCCTTACGATCCTTTGAAACTTATTTGCCCAATGTAGAAACACGAGTGGCTGCCATGTTTCGACGGGGTAAGGCGATTATTCCTGAAGGGGATACTGTTATTGAAGTTGATGATGAAGTCTTTTTTGTGGCGGCAACCCAAAACATTCGCCATGTGATGGCTGCTTTACGTGAATTGGAACGTCCCTACAAACGTATTATGATCGCAGGCGGCGGTAATGTAGGTACTCGTTTATGCCATGCTCTGGAAAAAAAATACATTGTCAAATTGATTGAACGTGATATGGCACGTACCCAAGTGATTTCTGAAATGGTGGATAAGACTATTGTATTACACGGTGATGCCGTCGATGAAAATTTATTGTGCGATGAAAATATTGGTGAAACCGATATTTTTTGTGCTGTGACTAATGATGAGCAAATCAATATTTTATCAGCAATGCTCGCAAAGCGTATGGGTGCCCGCAAGGTGATGGCGTTGATTAATCGCCCAGTTTATATGGATTTAGTGCAAAGTAGTACTATTGATATTGCCATTTCACCGGAACAAGCAACTATTGGAACTTTGTTAGCGCATATCCGACGTGGCGATGTGGTAGTAGTGCATTCTTTACGTAACGGGGCTGCGGAAGCGATAGAGGCAATTGCACATGGTGATGAAAACTCTTCTAAAGTCGTGGGCAGACGGATTGATCAGATAAAATTACCGCCTGGCACGACAATTGATGCAATTGTACGGGGCGAAGAAGTCATTATGGCACATCATAATACTGTGATCAAACCAGAAGATCATGTGATTTTATTCCTTACAGATAAAAAACAGATTACAGCGGTGGAAAAGTTGTTTCAGGTGGGATTTATGTTTTTGTAATACGAATGGAAATTTAACAACTTATCTCTCGTATCTCTCGTTCCCAACGTTTTCGTTGTGAATGCCTTCTTCAACGCTCTGCGTTGCGGGACGCAGAGCGTCCCTGAATGAGTTCCCAAACAGAGTTCGAGGCTAAAGTTTTTTCTTTAAAAAAACTTTAGCCTTGAAGGGAACTAGAAAAAAAGGTATTCTGTGCATCCTGTTAACCCGTTAAATTCTGTTCAAAAACAATAGGATATAATAATGAAATGGTGGGTTTCGCGAAGCGAAACCCACCCTACTCTTCAATGCCATTAAGTTAAGCCAGGGCGAACACACAGGATTCGAGGCTAACGTTTTTTGAAGAAAACGTTAGCCTCGAATGCCCTGACAATATTATGATACGCGGCGTTTTGTAGGGGCAGAATTGCGTGAAGACCCTTAACTTAATGGCATTGACCCTACTATTGCTATACTTTGAGAGATTTTACTTTTTCCAAACTTAACCCAGTTGCTTGTGCTATCTGTTCTTCTGTCAGTACACCAATAGACCACAAATTGCGAGCCGATTCTTCCCTGGCTTTCTGTTCACCTTTCTTCAAGCCTTTTTCTTCACCTTCTTTCAAACCTTCTTTCAAACCTTCTTTCAAACCTTCTTTCAAACCTTCATCTTTAGCTTCTTCCTTGATTTTCTGGATTTTTTCTTGTTTCACGGCTTCCATACTGTATTCATCGAACATCTTCGCACGTTCTTGGGGAGTGACCTTATCTTTTTCAATCAGTTCAAAAACCTGTTGGATTTCAGGGCGGGTGTACTTCGATTCGTCAACCTGTTCATCCAGGCTGTCTTCTATGGCTTCCATCCATTGACGGTATTCTTCTGGTGTATCGTCTTCAAGGTATTTAGGACAAATATAAATCACTTTATGCTCAATTTCTCCAAGAGGTTTACCTTTCCGACTTTTGGGATCAAAGTCGATGATGGAGATGTCTTCTTTATGTCTATCACCGGAAATTAACACAACCAGCGTAAAGACTTTCAAACCTGGGCGATAGTCTTTTGAATTGACCACTTGTTCTAATAAAGCCGCACAGTGGTCATGCAAAAAGCGGTGATAGTGATCCGGAAAACGGACATGCTGTATATCGACAATCACTCGATTTTTTTTGTCTTCTGCGTAGAGGTCAAATTTGGTCGCCACATTGCCAACGGGTGGATCATAAACTTTATCTTTTTCGACGGTATCAATTTCAAGTTCAATATTCAGAAAATCATGGACAAAAGCCGTGAATATTTCTGGGACACCAAATGCTTTTTTGAAAATGACATCGTAACGTAAGTGAATAAAACGTATAAAATCACTCGCGCACTCCTTGAAGAAGGTATTCACCCTCGTTGGCTCAAGGTAGAAGCGAAGTTAATTGAACCTTTACTCCGTGAATATTGGAATGGATTAAAAAAAACGCCCCTTATTTTGCAAAAATGCGACGCTAAACGACAAGCGATTGCTGAAAGTCTCATCAAATTTCTTTATGATCAGCTCGACGGAGAATTGAACAAAATAGCTATTCAGCGCGATCAATATACTGATTTTAATAAGCGTTATGATAAAGCATTTAAATCTGAAGAAAAAGAAAAGCTGATTATCGACTTTGCACAAACACTCGGTGCAAAAAAGCAGCAATTGCAGGGAGATAAAAAAGCGTTTTCACGTTGGTTTGGAGAAGATGCCATGATTGAGCGTTACCAACGAAGACAGTCGATGAGTGAACGCAAATTAGCCTTTTGTCTTCAACGGATCAACGTATTGGTGAGTATCGTTTTGAGTGAAATGGACATCGATCTGTGGCTACGTCTTGATTTGGAAAACAGAGTTGAACCTTTGTTTCACTATAAAAGGGATAGCCGAACGCGCCTTGAAGTTTTTCGTTGTTTAGCCACGGCTTTAAAGAAATTACCCCTGCAAATTCAATAAGATAGCGTTACACCCAGTACGTTGCAATTTATTTATCGAGCCTGTGTGGATAATGAAGAAGATATCTGGATTCAGTGCGAGGCGATTAAGTTAGTGGAAAATTTTTCACCAGAAATCTTACAAGCCGTTTTGAAAAAACGCTTTGAAACGCCAGGCAAAGGTGATGATTTATTTGTACGCAAACAGGCGGTGCAAATATTGGGTCAAAATTTTCAACGCTTACCTTAATTACTTGATTTAATTCAACTGGTTATCATGGATAGCAGCCCTTTTGTTCGTCAAGATTTACCCAAAGCCTTGGCAACGGCACCTGTTGTTCAGGTGGAAACGCATTTGCGCAAATTGCTGTCAGATAAAGTTGCCCAAGTGAGGGCTGCTGTATTGTTGGAAATTCCGATCAGCATTTTTTGATTGGCACCAATTTAACGGGATTATTGGGTTACATCCGCGAAGCATGGAAAAGTTATGCCGTTCAACAAACATTATGGGCTGAAATTTGTCCTCATTCCACAGGGGAAGATGAAAATTCTTCTTGGGAAGAGAATCAAAAGCATAAGCCAATCGCCCGTTTAGAAGCGGCAGCGCGTACTTTTCGTATTCCAATCACTCAAGCGTTTATACAAGCACGATTGCGTATTATGCTTAACAGTCAATGCGAGCGGGTTGATATTGAGGAATTATTAAGTTTGTGGCAACAGCCTGATCAATTACAGGAGATTTTATCGAAAAGTAAAGATAAAAAACTTAATCAGGCTATTATTCAGCGTCTTAAACAAGATGTGAAAAATTATGAAGCATATCATGGACTTGCTGAAATAATTAACCGTGCAACAGGTCAGCAGACAGAATTAGAAACCGCTTTTCGTCAGTTGTTGTGGCAATGGTTTGAGAATAAATTCGTCGTTATTCACGATCCCCATACGCCCGGCGATCAAATTATCAAACAGATTTGTACCCAAACTCCGCCGGGATTTCATAACCGCATTATGGGGATGCAAAACATCAAAGGGACATGGCTTGATTTTGTCTATCGGTGGCAGGCTTATGAAACCTGTTACCGGGCGGCGATAAAGTTAAAAAATAGTCAGTTACGCATTGCAGAAGAAGGATTAAATACACTGGTTTCTTTCAAAGAATATGGTCCTTTGACTGAAGAATTTTTACCTCAAATCATCAAGGAAATCAGAGAAACTCCAATAGGGCAACTGGCTCATTTTCAAACTATTTTTACGTCAATACTTTCCAATTTGCGAAGTTCTAAGATTGATGCAAAGACGACATTAGGGGATGAGGAGGATAAGAATCACTTTTTTCAGACAGTCGTTGAATTTATTGAAAGTATTTTAGATGGTTTTGATGGAAGGAAACGCCGTCAAGTAGCTAATCAGATTTACAAAGATATGATTACAGAACGCATTGGACATCAAACTGCTGCCTTAGAATTACAAAAGCTCAATAAGCGACAGAAAGGGGGTTGGCTTATGGAGAAAATTCAGAAGAAGTACCAGTAAATGTAGGTAGAGTGTATGTCTCGTTCCCTTCGAGGCGAACGTTTAAAGAAAAAACGTTCGCCTCGAACTCTATTTGGGAACGAGAGA